>JAENWY010000132.1 GCA_016649775.1 Spirochaetaceae bacterium | reverse complement strand
TGAGCATTGATAATAAACAAATAAAGAAATTTATATTTTATTCTTTTTATTGCTCAAATGAGAAATTTCATCTAGCGTAAAATTATTAGCTTTGAGTATAATTGGGATTTTTAATCTTATTTAAATTATTCATTCTAATAAGATATATAGTTATTTCTAATACAATTGCAATTGAAATAACAAAGAAAAATATTAACATCATTTGTGAATATGAAAAATGATCATAAAGTATTCCTCCAGCAACTGAACCCACCACAACTCCAAGAGATATTAATACTTCATGAATTATCATCCTTTTTGTTTTGTTGATGGCTCCACTTGCTCCATGGAATATACTCATCACATATACAAAGGGAAATAATAATCCAAAAGAAAAGAAAAATATTGATAACGAGAATACACTAGTAAAAGATCTAGATGCAAGGACAATTAATGCAATTAATATTTGAACTCCAATAATAATATACCTTTTAAAATGCCAAAAGCTTGTTTTTGTCAATAAATAAAACATAAAGCAAGTAACTATACCTCTAATAGAAAGAAGTCCACCTACTGTACTCTCAGAAAAATTTAATACCTCTTTAGCATAAATTGGAAAAATGTTATTGATAGCTCCAATTACAATATATCCTACAAATATACCAGCCCAACTATAGTAACGAAGAAAAGTACTATTATCTTTTAATTTGTTGTTTTTAATATAATCATTTTCTGCCTCTGAAGATCTTAAAGAAGGTACTAAAGAAGTAACAATATAGAGTGAAAGAATTATAAAAAATAAAATTATTACACTTAAATAAAAAGGTAATCGTAAATTAATTTCAATTAAAAGTCCCCCTATATAAGTAGAAATTGCAGCTCCGCTACTCCAAGAAAAGTTAAATATGCCCATACTCTTATTTAAAAAGGCCTCTTCTTTTCCTCTAGCTAACCAACTTTCAATTGAAGGCCAAACTAATGATAAAAAACCACCATAAAATACAATTGTTACTAAAACGGCTATATAGGAATGTATTAATATTATTGATAAAATACAGAGTGTTATTCCACTTAATCCAATCATTATTACATAACGAGGTTTAAAGGCTGTTATCCAATTTGAAAGGACTATTGCAAAAAAACAATAAGATATCTGATTATAGCTTAATGCTAATCCGATAGTTGCTGCTGATAAAGAATAAGTTTCTCTTAAATAAAAAACTAAAGCAAGATTTATCATTGCAAAACAAATTTGAAGTAAAAAAGAAGTCACACCTAAAAGAAGCAATTGTGTTTTATCACTATTCATAAATAATTTCCAACCATTATAGTATATAAAAGATTATATACATCCTTTTTGATAAATCAATCTATTTAATTTCTAACATTTATAAACTATTAATAATTAATAAGATAATTTGTAATGTAGTTATGCTCTAAAATTTAAAAAATTGAAAGATTCAAACCCTTTTTCTTTTAGATAATTGATCAAAAAGAAAAAACTCTTGTATTATCTAAGATTGTAGTATATTTTTATAACATGAATAATGATTTGATACATAATAGTTCCTTCATAGCCCCGTTTATTAGTTGGATATTAGCGCAAAGTATAAAACCTTTAATATCCCTAATTTCAGGAGAGAGCTTTGATATAAAAAGATCTCTATCTACAGGAGGAATGCCAAGTAGCCACACCTCAACAGTTGTAGCTTTAACTACTAACTTAGCTATCATATTTGGAATTGGCTCATACCAATTTGCAATAGCTATGGTTTTTAGTAGTATTGTTATATATGATGCAATGGGAATTAGACAGGAAGCAGGTAAACAAGCAGAAATGATTAATTCTTGGAGCACAACTCTTGGAGAACTTTTTGAAGGTCAATTTTCCCAAACAAATTTAAAAACTATGTTAGGGCATACTATATCACAAGTTTTATTTGGTATATTATTGGGATTAATAGTTGGCTTTGTTGTAACCTATTTAATTGGGTTCTAATAACTTTTAAGGATTAAATTTATGCTATTAAATAGTATTCGAGGCTTTTTTATGGCCCTTGCAGATAGTATTCCTGGAATTTCGGGTGGAACAATCGCTTATTTACTTGGTTTCTATGATTTGTTTATTGATAGTTTAAACAATATTATTAGTAACAACAAAGAAAAGAGAAAAAATTCTCTTACTTTTATAATACAATTAGGATGTGGTTGGATTGTAGGTTTAATTATTTGCGTTTCAATATTATCAACATTATTTACTAATCATATTTATATAATGAGTTCTTTTTTAATAGGACTAACAATATTTTCTATTCCTGAAATTCTTAAAGAAGAAAAATCATCTTTCGATTTTAGTCCCAAAGGAATGTTATTTAACATTTTCTTTTTTTTATTCGGATTAATTTTAGTAATCTTAATAACCACTTATAGTTCTAGGGGTTCTGCTAGTGGCTCGGCTCAATTAATATCATTAGATGCTGGAAAAGCCTTGTTCTTATTTATTGCAGGTGATATAGCAATTTCTACTATGGTACTACCAGGAATATCAGGATCTTCTCTTCTAATGATTTTAGGACTCTATCTTCCTATCATAAATGCCCTAAAAGTTTTTTTTGGTTTTGACTTTTCTGTTGTTCCTTCTTTATTCTGCTTTGGCTTTGGTATTCTTTTTGGCATATTTACAACAGTTAGACTAGTTAAGAAAGCTCTTGAATTTCATAGATCTTCAACACTCTCTTTAATTTTAGGACTAGTAGTAGCCGCAACTTATGCAATAGCTCAAGGTCCCACTTCTCTCGAGATTCCAAAAGCACCTCTTTCTTTTGAAACTTTTAGTTTTATTAGTTTCATTATTGGTTGGATTCCAATATTACTAATAACATATTTAAAGAAACGTAAAATAGGTGTACATTCTTAGAAATTAATAAATACTAATTTTCTTTATTAACACTTATAATTCAATGCTCACAACTTAAGGAATAACTGGTAAGTCTTTTATGTAATAACCAATTATTCATTGCTTTAATGTAGGATATCTATCCTCAGAAACACGCGTAATTAGCTTAAGTTTTGAACATTGGATTAAAACTATAGAATCTCTATAATACTAATTATTCACAGTAGACTTTCACCACTTAAATATTGCACATACAAGGTACGCAAATATATGTATATTATTAAATAGAATAATATACATTTCTATATATCTATTTTTACTTAAAATAGATATATTGTTTATTTTTATACAATATAATAAGTTATATACAACAAAACAAAAGATTAGATGAATATTTATTCATGCAATAATTGACAAAGTGTGTATATTTATGTAATAACAGGGTAAATAGATAAAAAAATAGGATAAAATATGAGTCCAATAGAAAATCGAAAAGCTAACAAGATAAAACATGAAGAGATTAGAAGATACAAGATTATTCAAATGACAGATGGTGTTCTTATCCCTAAAAAAAATGATGGTTCTGTATTGAATAGTTGGAGAGTAACTTTTATTTTCTCCATTGCATTACTTTTTACATTAGTTGTATTTTTTCCTGATCCTTACAGAAAAATATTCTTATTTGTAATAACAGGAATTCCTGTAACTTTCCAAGCAACAATATGTGCCATTATTGGTGCTGTTTTAATAGGTACTCTTACTGGATTAGGTGCCGTTTCAAAACATAAAATAATTAATATAATAAGTGGTGTTTATGTTGAATTAATTAGAGGTATACCTCTTTTAGTACAATTAATATTCATCTATTACGCTTTAGGTAGATTCTTTTCACTAGATGGTATGCTATCAGCTATAATTGCATTATCCATTTGTTTTGGTGCTTATATGGGTGAAATTGTTAGAGCTGGTATTCAAGCTATACCAAAAGGACAGATGGAAGCTGCTATTGCACTTGGAATGAGTAGAGCACAAGCTTTTAGATTTGTAATACTACCTCAAACCTTAAAAATTGTATTACCTGCAATTGGTAATGAATTTATCAGTATGTTAAAAGACTCTTCATTAGTATCTGCTATTGCACTTAGTGACATATTAAAAAGAGGCAGAGAATATATTTCAAGAACTTTCTTATCACTTGAGACTATGTTAATTGTAGCACTAGTATATCTAACAATAACATTATTATTATCATGGTTAGTTGGTAAATTAGAAGAAAGGATGAATGAGAATGCCTAATATTGAAATTAAAAATTTAGATAAAACTTTTCTAGCAAAAGATGGGACTTTAGTTGAAGCAGTAAAAAATGCTAATTTAGAAGTTAAATCAAAAGAAGTTGTCGTTATAATTGGTCCATCAGGTTCAGGTAAGTCAACATTACTTCGTTGTGTTAATAAACTTGAAATACCAACAGGTGGAAGTATTGTTGTCGATGGCATTAATATTACTAGCAAACAAACAGATATAAGAAAGGTTAGAGAAGAAGTTGGAATGGTATTTCAAGCCTTCAATCTATTCCCTCACTTAACTGCATTAGAAAACATAACATTAGCACCAATTAAGGTTAAAAAAATATCCAAATTAGAAGCTAACAAGCAAGGCCTTGCCTTATTAGAAAGAGTTGGTCTTTCAGAAAAAGCTCAATCATATCCAGCACAATTAAGCGGTGGTCAACAACAGAGAGTTGCCATTGCAAGATCTCTTGCAATGGAACCTCAGATTATGCTATTCGATGAACCAACATCAGCCCTTGATCCTGAAATGATTAAAGAAGTTTTAGATGTAATGACTGATTTAGCAAAATCAGGCATGACAATGCTATTAGTTACTCATGAAATGGGATTTGCTAGAGCAGCAGCTACAAAAGTAATATTTATGGATGAAGGAACAGTTATTGAAGAAGGTACTCCTGATCAATTATTTGATCATCCTAAAAATAAAAGAACAAAAGATTTTTTAGATTCAATTTTATAATAATTAGTATCTTTATAATTAAAAAAGCCTAACGTTATGTTAAGCTTTTTTTTTATCAAAATATTTTTAAAAAATTTAATAAGCACCTACCTACATTAGTATGAATATAAGATCTTAATATTTACTTTCAATTCTATTTTAATTTTGAGTTTGAAAATAACAACTAATACAAAATAAAATGGCTCTAAAATTTACAGGGGGGAATAGTTAATTATATAACAGTAACGATTGAATGGTAAAATAAATCTATTTATATATAAAGCGGTAAGACTCATGTATTATTTTAATCAATTAAATAGTACTTGACTATCGAGCCATAGTATCTAGGTTCTTTGGTTAAAAAGGAATATCTTCATAGGCATTCTTGCCAAAGTGAATTCTAGGTTACCACAATGAGGACAAAATAGAAGGTTTGTCAACTTTTTTATCATTTGTTATATCTTTCTTAGTTTGTCTTTTTTTTATTCTGATAAATAATCAATAATGATTGAATACTCCTACTCATTTAATTTATCTAATTCTGTAATTCCAGAGTTTATATCGAAATATATTTGCTTCTTAGTTAAAATTAATGTTTAGTTAAATTTCATTTCAAAATAATAAAATAATTAGGGGGAATTAGCTATTTAATCCTAGATGTCATAGACAGAGCCAATAAAAATAAAAGAGGCTTACTGCAAGGCAGGTGTTGCGCATAATCGATTTTATCCGAACCATTTGTCCTGTTTTTTGTTACTACTTACATCAAGTATTGTAAATATCTTTGAGGATCAACATCATTTAACATTGCAGTGTGAATTATTGTTGAAATTGTTACACCAGCAGTTACTCATCTTACACTTTCTGCAAAGTTCAATTTTTTTCTCCAGTTTATTATCTTGAGTACACATCTCTCGGAAAAATTATTAGAAGGTGTTAAGAACTCACAATCTAGATAATTTGCTAAAACATCTTTTTGATTTTCATAATGCTGTAATGTTTTACTTAAATATTCATTAATCTCATGCAATGGAGCTCTATATCAATTAGTGCAAGCTAATAAAAAAAGCAAAGTAATAAAAATCTAGCAGTTTTTTTACTATTACAAAGACCTCTGATTTAATTAACAAAACTATATTTAACTAATTTTTTAAGATGAAAAACCAGTAAATATATACAATTAAATCAACATACTTCGAAACTTTGCACCTAACTTATTAAAAATTATACAAAAAAAATTATTTTTAAATAAAAAACAAGAAAATTTTCTTGTTTTTTAACAAAATGTCACAGGTTATAGTTATATATTCTACATTTATGCCATAATTAGTTATTATTAATATAATATATTCATTATTTAACCAAATATAAAATATTCATTATTACTATTGACATAAGTCACGCAATACTCTATCTTATAAACATATTAAATACGGAGGCAAACAATGAAAAAAACTATTACAATAATATTAATTCTTGCATTATCAATTGTTTCACTATTTGCTGCCAATGTTAATATCTTATCAAAAGCTCCAGAAGCAACCTTAACCGCTGCAATACAATATGATGGTAAAACAATTGATAATGAAGAAGAAATCCAAATAAACGCATTTGAAAAATTAGACAATCCAATTTATCAATCAACTAAAAACTTCTCAATTTTAGTAAACAGTAATAAAGTTTCTGATACTAATTTAACAGTAGCAATTGTAGCTACTTCCTTTATAAATCAAGATGGAGTTGATTCACAAATCACTCCAAGCACAGATGAAAAATTTAAAAG
>JAENWY010000191.1 GCA_016649775.1 Spirochaetaceae bacterium | reverse complement strand
TTTTATTAAATCTAATATATAAATTCTATGAGGACTAAAGATTAAATCATAGTAAACACTATAGTCTTCATCAATTGAACTTGCTTTCAAATTATTTGTTGCTTTTGTAGTTGCAATATGAGTACTAAAGATATCACAAGATAAAAGAATCTTGTCTTCAGGGCAATAGCTCATCAAGGTTTCTTCAGTATGTAAATTTGTAACATTGTAGAAATTTAATGTTTTACCACCAAAATCAAGGGAATCACCTGTTTTTACTACAATAAACTCACGGTCAGTAATTTTATAAACTTCAGTTAGGTGTTCTACAGCTTTAGCACTGCAAACAATCTTTGCATTTTTATCTTTGCGAACTAACAGGCCTATTGCACCAGAGTAATCTGGCTCAGTATGGTTTACAACAATATAACAAATCTTATCTAAATCTACTTTGGTCGCAAGGTTTTCGATATGATTTTTCCCATACATCATATCAAAGCTATCAATTACAGTTAGTTTATCAGTATTATAAAAATAACTATTATAAGTAGTACCTTTTGTTAGAATTAATCTGTGAAATTGAACATCTCTATCATCAATTACACCAATTTCCTAAAGTTTTTCATTTATCTTATAATTCTCTTGTATCATCTTAAATTCTTTATAGATTAAACTATCTATCTAGTTCTTTTTTATACTTTTATAATATAATCTATAGCTAACTAAGTATGTGACAATTGCAACATAATAATAAAGATATTCTTTATTATTTATCTATAAACTATACCAAAGTAGCTGGTTCTCAACAACTTTTGTTGAGACTAAGCCCTCATTTCGTAAATACATTAAATAGCTTTTAATAATACAACCAACTAAATAATGTTGTATAAAATTCATGATTAAATGGAAGTGAGTAAAAACTTTTGCTAGCAATTGATCATAATTACAATCATCTTCTTTTAATATAGAAACTATGGTATCTAATACTTCTAACACATTTTCTCTATTTTTAGATAATACTCTAAGAATACTATTAGATGGATTAGCATGAGCTGCAATAAAATATTTCCCACTCTTTAATTCTAACATATCTAAAGTTTCTAAATATTTTTCAACATCATATAAAAATGTTACAGGATGTTTTGATAGTATTTCAGAGCCGACATAGGCATCTGCTAGAAAATAAATATCTTCATCAGTTTTAAACCCATACATATTAAAAGTATGTCCTGGCAACGGAAACATCTCAATACCAGGAGGTAATACAGAATCAGTTAATAACTTTGAGGGACAGGGTTCTGCACATAAAAAGGGTAAACACATTTCTTTGGGAGGAAATCCTCCATACATAAAGCCAGGTTCTATAATAGTGGGAATAGTTAAATGTCTTTCAAATTCTGGTGCATATACTTCACAACCTGTTTCTGCTTTTAAATAAGCAGCGCCTCCCATATGATCGGCATGGGAGTGTGATAAATATATAGCTTTAAGAGTCCATCCATTTTCTCTAATTATATTAAGTATCTTTTTACCAGCATGAGTATTTTTACCAGAGTCAAAGAGAACTACATTGTTATCATCTAGTTTATATAAAAGAACTCTATTTGTATCATTAAAATAATAGGTCTTATTTGTTACTTGTCTAAATTCAAATTCCATAAATTCGCCTCACTCTATAATATAACTATAATACCAAATAAAGAAAAATGTTTTAAGATATGATTTTTTAATATTCACCTTGCCATATATCATATCTACTGTTAAATTAAATATATCAAAGGAGTAATAATTTCATGAAAATTATTGACTATTTTAAATTAGAAGTTGTTCAACCCGGTATGCCAACATGTGATAAACAGACCTTAGAAATCTTTAATGAAGGACTAGTAAAACAAACTCTAGCTCCCATGGTATATTTTGGACAAGCCAAAGTATATGAATATGAAATTGACAAGAATGATATCAGAGATTTTCTTGCATCAATTGATGTTAATTCATGGAAAGTTAATAAGCAAACAAACTCTTTGAATACTACATTCTCTTGTTATATAAAATACAGTGATAATAGCATTATCAAAGACAATGGTTATAGAACTCCAAAGATGGGTGATGGTTACGTAGATTTTGATGATAGACTGCTAGAGATGGTTCCATTTATTGAAAAGCCTTGGCTTTTTACTAAATAGTAGTAATACCAAAAGGCCAATTAGAACTTGACCTTTTGCAACCATCACTTATTTTACATTAATAATCATAATCTCTTTAATAATTTTTGAAATATTAACACTTCTTATGTGTTTCATTCTAGAAGATTCTAATTTACCCTTTTCTATATTATTCATAACTTCCCTAGCTTCATATTCATAACCACTACTATTAAAAGGTAATTTATATATGTGCTTTAATTCGTTATTAGAATATAATTCAACACTTGTGCCATTCCAGAAAGATGGTAATTTCATATAACCTTTCGAACCATAAATATACATATCTTGTGGTTTGTCAAATTCAAAACTAAAGTGCATATTTGCAGATCGTCCTTGACCAAAATCTAAAATTACCGTGGAATTTGTATCTACTCCAGTTTTTCCTAAAGATGTTGAATGGTTAATACTTACAGGACTGGTTTCAAAAATATCACAAGCTGATTCAATTCCATAAATTCCAACATCATATATAACGCCACCACCTAGTTTTTTATCTAAGTGCCTAACACAATGTTTAGGATTTGCATAAAAGCAAAAACTGGATTCTATATATTTCAAATCACCAATTGTTCCTTTACTCAATAATTCTTTAGCTTTAATAAAACTTGGTAAAAATTTAGTCCAAAAAGCTTCCATGATAAACACACCTTCAACTCTTGCCTTTTTTAATAACTTTTCAGTAATTTTAGGGTCCAAAGTTAAGGGCTTTTCACATAAAATATTTTTATGGTTTTTAATTGCTACTTCTATGCATTCCTCATGTAAAGGATTTATTGTTGAGATATAAACTACATCAACCTTAGGATCTTTACATAAGTCTTCATAGGAATCATATACTTTAATAGCATTAAATTCATTTGCAAATGATTGAGCTCTCTCTTTAGAATGAGAGGCAACAGCATATATCTTAGCATTATCAATTATAGATAAACCTTTAGCAAAACTGTGTGCAATTGCTCCAGGTCCCATAATACCCCAATTTGTCATAATATTATCCTTTATTTGTAATTGTTTAATCAATAGATAGTTAAGATATCAGTATAAGGCTATCATTATTAATAGCTCTAATAATTTATATATTTAATTTATTTTATTACCTGATATATTTTCCTCGAATATTTATGTAATTGGGGAGTCCCTTTACCATTTCTAACTGCTTTTAGAATTTTATCTATATCAACAGGAAGAGTACCTCCAAGGCACTTTACAGGTGTTCCTTCGTACAATTTTTCTTGCATAATTGTTGATGGACCCAATACTGAAGTGGGCTTATTATAATGACCTATTTTATCAATTATAAAGGAGAAGGTATTATTAATAAAACTTGTTGCACTTATTATTAAAGCATCTGATGAGGGTACTGTTAAATTATAAAATGATTCTTCATCCCCAATACCTTGTCCAATATCATAAGAGTCAACAATAACCCCTTTTAGTTTGAACTGATTAACAATAGGTTTAAAGTAGCCAATCATAGCAACTTTATCGCCATACTTCAAATTCAAATCTTTAAAAAGTGTTCCAGGATCTTCTTCTAAATTACAAATTTCTTTAACATTCATTGCATTAATCATAGCAATTATAATTGTTCTTTCAACAGTATTTTCATTATTTTCAAGTTTACATAAAATATCGTAACAACAACTTTCTTCAAAAGTGCTATCACCTTTAAGAACATTACAAGATGTTTTACTGTCAACATAAGTATAACAAAGACCACATCTTCCATCTTTTAAAACTACGGCTGTGTAGCCTAAACCTATATTGACTGTATCAATATAGCATGATTTTGCTTCCTTACAATTCAAGTCGAATAATCGTTTATCAAAATTTATCATACTAAAATTATACTACTGTTTGATGATTATATCAAATAGATGATAATTTTAATCTTTTGACCTAATTAAAGAGGTTAAGAGGTTAGCATAATTTCATTATTTCAATACAATAATGGACATGAAAAGTGCACGAAAGAAACCTAAATTGATTGTATCTACTATATTTTCTTTAGGAGGATTAGTATTAATCCCTACTATTATTATTTTAGTAATATTATCATCTCAGGTTAAAAATAATCTAATTAATCAAAATATTATATTAGAGAGCGAATCTGCTTATTTGATGGCACATAATATAGAAAGAGAAATCTTATATAATTCTACTAAATCTTCAATTTTCAATGACAACGATCTAATTTCACTAGAGGTTATGCAACAATTTTATAAGAGTACTTATAAAGATAGTAATAATACTATTCTTCTTGTAAATAATG
>JAENWY010000108.1 GCA_016649775.1 Spirochaetaceae bacterium | reverse complement strand
TTGTTGAAGTTTTAAAACTTTAACACACAATAATAATTGGAGAATTTTACATAAGAATGAAAAATAAAGACAAATTAATAAATATCATAACCCTTTCAATAATTTTAATTATAATAATGTTTGTAATTTACATGTTTAAACAAGGTGTATTTAGTTCAACTAAATCATTCGAGAATTATATTTCTAGTTTTGGAATATGGGAAGTTGCAATATTTATTGTTATTCAAATAATTCAAGTTGTAATCCCAATTTTGCCTTCAACTATTGGAAGTGTTGTTTGTATAATTCTATTTGGTCCAATATATGGTTTTATTTATAATTATTGTGCAATATGTATAGGTTCAAGTATCAATTTTTTATTATCAAAAAAATATGGTACTGAATTGGTCAAAAAGATGGTTGGCAATACGAAACTTGAAAAATACTTAAATTCTATTAATAATCAAAAGAAATTTGATAAAATATTTACAGCAGCTATTTTTCTTCCAGGTGCACCAGATGATTATTTATGTTATATTGCTGGATTAACAAAAATGCGATTCAGATATTTTATTTCTATTATTTTACTAGGAAAGCCACTATCTATAGCAATTTATAGTATAGGAATAACTGTAATATTTAATTATATTAAATCTCTTTTCTAAAATCAAATTTAAGGATAATTATTTTGAATATAAAATTTACAAAAAAAATCATTGGATTTTTAATTTTCTTTTTAATATTTAGTTTTTCATATAGAATCTATTTATATATTGAGCAATCAGATTTTAATGATCATAATTTTAATAATATTAAATTGTTAAATATGGATAAGCCCAGTACCAATTATTCATTTGCAGTAGTGAGTTCAATTCAAAACTCTAAAGATGTATTTGCTAAAAGAATTGTCCCAAATATTAATTCAGACACTAATATTAAATTTTTGATTTCAACAGGTAATTCTGTTTTGGATGGTGCTGAAGAAAAATATAGACTTTTAAATAGATCACTTACCACTCTTAAAAATCCTAATATTATAGGTATTGGAGGAACTGAAATATCTGATAAAGGATATATGAGATATTACAGACATTTTGGATCTGCTTATTTCTCATTTACATATAATAATGCCTATTTTATTTTCCTTGATTCAACAGTTGTTTCTTCTCGGGAAATCCAACTAAGTTGGTTAATGGATGAGTTAAAAAAAGCAAAAGATTTTAATAAAATATTTATAGTAATGGATAACAGCCCAATTTCTGGGGTAGGTGATAATACTATTTATAATAAAAACTTAATGAATTTACTTTCAAAATATAGCATTTCTGGAGTTTTTTATTCTGGTGATATTTATAAATTAGATACTATAGAAAATGTTAATTACTATTCATGTGGGAAAGCGGGTGGAATATCACAAGAAAATAATTATGGATATGTGAAAGTAGATATAAATAACACAATTAATTCAGTTAATTATATTTCAGTTACACCTCAATATAATAATCCCATATTAAGGTTGTGGATTGGTTTGTGGTATATGATACATACTCTGCTTTATGTACATTTTATAAATATAATAATCCTATTGATTTCTTTATTGATATTTAGTTTATTAATTTATAATAAAATTTCCAAGGAAATGAATTATTATAGAGATTTTAACAATCTAGATGATAGTAACAAGAATAATAAACTATCTATTGCAATGTTTACAAATAATTATTTGCCTTTTATTGGGGGCGTCCCAATTTCGATTTATAGATTAGCTTCGACTTTGCGTGATAGAGGAAATAAGGTAGTAATATTTGCACCTGACTATCCCGATAACGATATAAATGATTTTGATGTTATAAGATGTAAACTGCTTAAATATAGTGACTCTGGAAAATTTCCTTTTGCTATTTCAAACATTTATT
Organism: Spirochaetaceae bacterium; assembly: GCA_016649775.1. Classification (GTDB taxonomy): domain Bacteria; phylum Spirochaetota; class Spirochaetia; order Sphaerochaetales; family Sphaerochaetaceae; genus Pleomorphochaeta. Next base: position 5,634 of record JAENWY010000108.1, on the reverse strand, counting down.
CATCAGCTATAGAGAAAAACTTTAATAAATATAGGTTTGATATTATTCATGTTCATCATCCTTTTTGGATGGGTAAAAAAGCTTTGAAACTTGCAAAAAAGAATAATATTCCTATTGTTCTTACTTATCATACTAGACTGGAAAAATATTCAGAGAATATTCCATTTGGAAAGTTACTTTTTAAAAATATTCTTTCACATAGAATTATCAAGATGTTTGCTCAAAAATGTGACGGAATAATAGCTCCAACACAATCGGCTAAAGAGTATTTAGAAAATATTGGTGTAAGTAGACCTAAACTTGTAATGCCTACAGGTATTGATAGTAAGGCCTATGAAAATATTGATACTAAAATAGTAAAAGAAATTAGAGATAGTTTTGTTCAAGAAAATGAACTTTTATTATGTTCAGTTTTTAGACTTTCACCCGAAAAAAATGCAGAGTTTCTAATTGATGGATTAAAATTAATTAAAGAAAAGACCTCAGTTAAATTCAAATGTATTATTATTGGAGAAGGACCAGAAAAAGAATTTTTAAACCAAAAGATTAAGACTTTAAATATGGATGAAAATATAATTCTATGCGGGAAAATAGAACCGAATAAAATCCCAGCTTATTATATGGCATCTGATTTATTTGTATTTTCTTCCCAATCAGAAACACAGGGAATGGTTCTTATTGAAGCAATGGAAGGTAAATGCCCTGTTGTTTGTATTAGATCCAGTGGTACTGATGATGTTATTACAAATAATTTCAATGGTTTTAAAACTGGTCCAGATTTAACCCAATGGTCAAATGAAGTTATTAAATTAATAAACAATAAAGCTCTTCGTGATGAAATGTCTCTTAATGCAAAAAATTATGCTCAAAAGTATTCAATTGATAGTTTAACTATAGAATTAGAAGCTTTTTATAAAATGTTAATTATTCAAAAAGGACATGATAAATAATTATTTGATTTAAAAAAAAATTGAATAAATATTATTAGTGATTGAGCCATATTTTTTTCAATTTGAGTTACTTGCTAGATTTTATTTCGTAGTTGGTTGTTTTAATAAAGAATATAAGTATTATTTCTTTTATAGTAATAGTAGGAAATTATTTTATACCTTCTATCAAAAATAAAAAAAATTGTTTATTATTATTTTATGAAATATAAACACTTTTTATTTGATGCAGATAATACTATTTTTGATTATAGTTGTGGTGAGAAAAATGCTTTTTATGAAATTGGAAAAATTTTTAATATTGAATTTGATACAGCAGTGCTCAATGTATACCATAGAGTTAATAAAGCCTGTTGGCAAGCTTATGAAAGAGGAGAACTCTCTCAAGAAAAGTTATTAGTACTTAGGTTTAAAAACTTTTGTGAGGAGTTATCATTAGATATAGATCCTTTTGAATTTGATAGATTATTCACTCTAATATTGTCACAACAGACTTGCTTAATGCCTTATGCTAGGGAGGTATTAGATATATTAAAAAATGATGGTTATAATATCTGGATGATAACTAATGGTGTAAGAGAAACTCAATATGGTAGAGCGAAGGCCTCAGGCATAGAATCATATTTCTCGAATTATTTTATCAGTTCTGATATGGGTTGTCAAAAACCTGATATTGAATTCTTTGATATTGTACTAAATACAATAAAAGCTGAGAGAGATGAATGTTTAATTATTGGAGATAGGCTTGAAAGTGATATAGAAGGGGGTCTGAGGTCCTCTATTGATACTATATGGTTAAATACTAACAATAATGAAAGAGGCCCTCTTATAGTTCCTACTTTTGAAATTGAATCATTAGAACAGATGATGGATTTAATAAAATAAACCTCTCTCTCATAAAATGAGAAAGAGGCATAATGATTAATCGTGATAGATTATTTGTTCATCATTTGTTTAGTTGCAAACTTAGCATTACTTGTTAAGTTAATACCTAGCTTTCTTAAACCCGTTTCATCACCATTAGCTGGGATATGTGTTAGATGAGCATCAGCACCTCTAAGATTTTTTAGTTGTTTTATTCCAGCTTCTGCAGCAGGATTTGATGCTGCACTAACAGCTAATGCTATTAATACTTCATCAACATCAAGGCTTACACCTTTACTTGATAAAACATTTTGCTTCATTGAACTAATTGATTGAATAATATTCTTAGGAATTAAATCAATTGAATCCGGAATACCGGCTAAGGTTTTAATTGCATTAAGTATCATAGCAGCACTTTCATGAAGTATAGGTGAGTTTAATCCACAAATTATTGTTCCATCAGATAATTGCATTGCACCGGCAGCCACAACATTTTCAGAACCTTTGTTTCTCTCGATTCCTTCAAGTCTTTTAGCTTCTGCAGCTGTTACAACAGCTCTCTCTTCAAGTTTAATATTATGGTTCTGCATCAATATCTGTAGATTTTCAATAGTTTGTTGAGTACCAAAGCCTAATGCATATTCTACAGACGCTCTGTAATATCTTCTTATTATTTCAATTTTAGCCGCTTTTTCGCAGATATCCATGTCAATAATTCCTGAAGAGATTCTATTAACACCCATATCAGTTGGTGAATTATAAAAAGAAGCTTTTCCAGATATCTTTTCTATGATTCTTTTTAGAAGAGGAAATGCATCAAGATCTCTGTTGTAGTTAATTGATTTTTTGCCATATGCCTCTAAATGAAAATGATCTAGTCTATTAATATCTCCTAAATCAGCTGTTGCAGCTTCATAAGCTACATTAACTAAATTATTAAGAGGTACATCCCATACAGGAAAGGTTTCAAATTTAGCATAGCCAGATTCAATACCATTTTTATTATCATAATATAGTTGAGAAAGACATGTTGCTAGTTTACCAGAACCAGGACCAGGAGCAGTTACAATAACAATTGGTCTTTCTGTTTCTATGTATTCATTTGCTCCATAACCTTGTTCAGATACAATTAAATCTACATCAGTTGGATAACCTTTTGTTTTCTTATGTGTATAAACAGAGATTCCACGACGTTCTAGTAATTGCTTGAATTGAGTTGCTGAGGGTTGTTCTTCATAGCGAGTAATAACTACGCCTTTAACATGGAGTCCATAATCGGTAAAATCATCAATCATTTTTAAAGTATCAACATCATATGTAATACCAAAATCAGCACGAATTTTTTTTCGTTCAATATCTCCTGCATAAATACAGATGATTACATCAATTTTGTCTTTTAATTTTTTAAATACCTGAATTTTTACGTTGGGATCAAAACCGGGAAGGACTCTTGATGCATGATAGTCATAGAGTAATTTACCGCCGCACTCTAAATAGAGCTTTCCATGAAACTGTTTCATTCTCGTTAATATAGAATCGGTTTGAGTTTCTAAATACCGTTGGTTGTCAAAGCCTAAATTATTTTTCTTCATGGCTTTTAATATTAGATAAATTTTTTTATATTGTAAACAGTATTACCAAGCATTAATTTTTAAACTATTTGTTTTTTATGGATTGTTTGAATATTTATTTTTTCATTTAATTTTATTTTAAATTTTTATTTTTTGCTTATTTATTATTCAACAAGTAAATAGGTTTGATAAAATAATTTTTATATATTTATTTAAAAATAATAATATAAATATTAAATTTTTTACTAAAATTTTGGAATAACTTACCAAAAGTATTAAATGAACTATTCTTTTACTTAACTTTAGTCAGTTCAATACTCTCTTGGATTTTTCCATTCGTATTTACCGAGTATTTAATTGTACAATCATCTATTTTTTCAAATTTGGTGATAATGTCTAAATTATCATCATGATAAACAAAACTATAACTATCTGAACCTTCATTGTAATTTATATAACTATTCTTATTGTTTGAAAGCCATTGAGTAAATTCTTCTACAACAGATTGTGTTGAACTAACATTTTCTATTTCTTTATATCTGATAATTTCATTCTGGCTAATTGTGAATCTTGTAGTAGTAGGTACCGTGCTATTTCCCCAAGTTCCAATTAGCCATCGAGGAGAGATAAAGTGGTCTGGAGAAAGAGATATGCAACTAGTAAAAGTAGTAGTGCATAATATAGTAAATAGTACAAAGATAAATTTTTTGAATTTTGTTTTCATTCTAGACTCCGTTTTAAGTTATATTTTTTATAGATTTTTAATAATATAAGCATTATAAAACAAAAAAGGTAACTGTTTCTTTTGTGTTTTAATATGTTCTTTATTTTTAGATGAATTTAGAAATCATAATATTTATAATGTTATCAAGAGGGTTATAATTGAAAATATAAATGTTATTATATATATTGATATAGGTTTAGAGTAATTTTATTGTTTCGTTTTATAAAATCCATAAAACATATAATAGAAATTTTGTATAATAATTTAGATTGATTAAGTTCTACAACGTCACTCTATAGTTTTATTTTATAAAGAAAATTTATTGGAGACTTTTATGCAAGTTAAAATCATAGGTGTAACAGGTGGTTCTGGATCAGGTAAATCTACTGTAGTAAGAAAGATAGGCGAAGTCTGTAGTGATTTTGCTTTTATTCCTCAAGATAATTATTATAAAAGTGCAACTTTTGTAAATAATGAAAATATAACGGCCTTTAATTTTGATCATCCAGATGCTTTTGATATGGAATTATTAGAAAAACATTTGATTACTTTAAAAAATGGTGAAGCAATTGATATGCCTACTTATGATTTTGTTCATCACAGGAGAGCTCAAGCTGTAATTCATGTTGAACCTTGTAAATTAGTAATAGTTGAGGGCTTAATGGTTTTATATGAAACATTTATTAGAGACTTATTAGATCTTAAATTATTTATTGATACACCAGCTGATATTCGGTTAATAAGAAGAATTCAAAGAGATGTAGCAGAGAGAGGAAGAACTCCAGATAGTGTAATGAAACAATATTTAGAAGTAGTAAGACCTGGGCATTTTAATTTTATTGAACCTACAAAAGAATACGCTGATATAATTATTCCTGAAGGTGGACAAAATGAAAATGCACTAGCTGTATTAATTCCATTTGTGCAATCAATAACTTCAGATACTAATTTTTAATATATTATATAGAAGTCATATAAAGGGTTTTAGAAGAGTTTAGTAATTTTTCATAGAACCTTTTTTTATAGTCTTGTGATACTATTTATAGAAACAATATTAGAATAAAGAAGGCAACCTACTTGCTACCCATTGGTGCAAAACAGATTGCCAAAAAATTACGATGTATAGGCACTGCTGACCTAGTAGCCACCTTTGTGTACTTACTAGTCCTAACGACATCATTACTATAGCGAGAGCAGGACTCGGACCTGCGACCTACGGGTTATGAGCCCGTCGAGATTCCAACTTCTCCATCTCGCGACGATTACTTTCATGAATATATAGCTTATGAAAAATAATGTCAACATGATAATTGCAGAATGTTGCATTAATTTTTGCATGTAAGTTATATTGCTTGATTTAATGGGTATTGTTATGTAAAATTTCATAAAAATGGAAGAAATCACTAATTGTGATAGTAAAATGAGCCATTACGTAAATATATAATTCTTATTAGAATAAGCTATCCATCAAAGTCTTTTCATATTTTGATTATTTTAATTTGGCAGAACTCTGGTCAGAAAAGTATCA
>JAENWY010000316.1 GCA_016649775.1 Spirochaetaceae bacterium | reverse complement strand
TGATCAACTAGATATTAAAGTTAATCGTCTTGATTCTTTTGAAGAAACAGATAATATGGAAGTTCAATTAATTAAGAATTATAATTACTAAAAGTAATAATATTTATTAAACCCAACTTGAGTTCTTTTAGAATTTTTGTTGGGATTTTTTTAAACCTCCTCTTACTTAATAATTAGGGGAGGTTTAAAATTGTCATTTTATATTAATATTATTTTTCAAGCATTTTTTTAGCAGTAGCTACAATGTACTCTACTGTAATATTATTCTTTTTTAATAAACTTTCATAAGGTGCTGATTCACCAAATTGATCTTGAATACCAACTCTCTTGAATTTACATTCATTATCACTTTCAGCAACAACTTCAGCAACTGCAGAACCAAGACCGTTGATGATATTATGATCTTCAACAGTAATAATTCCTTTAGTTTCTTTAATTGCTTTTTCAATAGCCATTTTATCAAGAGGTTTAACAGTAAACATATCAATAAGTCTTGTTGAAATACCTAGTTTTTCTAGTTCAATACAAGCTTCAGTACTTTTAGCTAAGATATCACCTGTTGTAATAATAGTAATATCAGTACCTTCATTCAAAATGTTTGCTTTACCAATTTCAAATTTGTAGCCTTCTGGATAAAGTGTTGGAACTGGATCTCTTGTAAAACGTAGATAAACAGGGCCATCAAATTCAGCAGCTAATTTAACACATTCATAAGTACTATTATAATCACCAGGAGTTAAAATTGTCATATTAGGAATAGTTCTAAATAGACCGTAATCTTCAATACCTTGGAGACTTGCTCCATCACTAGCTGGAGTAAATCCACCATGTGAACAAGCAATTTTAACATTAAGTTTAGGGTAACAAACTTCTTGTCTGATTTGTTCTAGCATACGCATTGAACCAAATACAGCATAAGTTGTTACAAATGGAATTTTACCACAGGTAGCAAGACCTGCTGCAACACCACAGGCATTTTGTTCTGCAATACCAACATTAACATGTTGATTTGGAAGTTCTTGTGAAAAAGTAACAGTTTTACAAGATTTACCGATATCACAGTCAACAACATAAATATCAGGATTTCCTTTTCCTAATTCTAAAATAGCTGAACCATAAGCCTCACGTGTAGCTTTTCCTTTAGTTAGTTTAAGTTCCATTATTTTAGACCTCCTTCTACTTCAAGCATAGCTTGAGCAAATTGTTCGTCATTTGGAGCCATACCATGCCATGCAACTACATTCTCCATAAATGATACACCTCTACCTTTTACAGTATGAGCAACAATTGCATGAGGTTTTTAGCATCACTATTTCTGATGTTATCAAATGCTGTTGTAATTTCATTCATGTTATGACCATCAATTTCTTGAGTATCCATTCCAAAAGCTTCAAACTTCTTAACCATATCTAATGAAGGCATTACTACTTCACAAATATTATCATTTTGAAGACGGTTTTGATCTAAAATTATAATTAGATTATCTAATTGATATTTAGAAGCTGATTCTAGAGCTTCCCAAATCTGTCCTTCGTTTGATTCTCCATCACCAATGATTGCAAATACGCGATAGTCTTTTTTATCTCTTTTTCCTGCAATTGCCATCCCAACGGCACAAGATAGACCTTGACCTAGGGATCCTGTTGAAATATCAATACCTGGACATCTCTTCATATCAGGGTGTCCCTGAAGGATAGAGCCTTCTTGTCTTAATGTGTAAATGGTTTCATATGGGAAATAGTTTCTCATAGCTAAACATGAATATAACACAGGGCATACATGCCCTTTAGACAGTACTAATCTATCTCTGTCTGCCCATTTTGGGACCTTTCCATTCACATTTAATTCATCAAAATACAATGCACTCATGATGTCTGTAGCCGAAAGTGAACCACCTGGGTGTCCTAATTCACATCCATAAATTATATAGTTAATACACAGTTTTACGAACTTCTTTAGCCTTATCTACTAGATAAGTGACGCTATTATTTTGTCTCACTGTGTAACCTCCTAAATAAAGGATACAAAATTTTCTATAACTTTTGTAAATACCATAGCATGGTAATTAATTTTTGTCACGTAAAAAAATCTTGTATACAGAATTCTTTTCATTGACCTATCATTAATAATAGTTTAAAATGTATTTTATACCAGAAAAGGAGAATCTTTTTTATGAATATAGTAGTATTAGACGGGTATACATTAAACCCTGGTGATTTAAGTTGGAAAAAATTTGATAGTATTGG
>JAENWY010000097.1 GCA_016649775.1 Spirochaetaceae bacterium | reverse complement strand
TGATGATGATGATGATGAGGTATTAATCGATGATGATGATGATGATGATATACTAAGTGTTTTGGAAGAACCTAATGGAAAAACTCTTGTAACAGATTCTGATGACGATGATGACGACGACGATGAAGACGATGATGACGAAGACGATGATGATGACGATGATGACGATGACGAATTAGATTCATCACTTCGAATGGAATTTTCAGGAGAAGAAGAATCAGTTGGTTCTTCAGAAAAAGTTATTGACGTTAATACTTTTGATAATTCTACTCCAAAAGTTGAAAAAAAATCTTCAGGAGTTCTAACAAATACTAAAGGTGATGTTGATGATCCTATTAGATTATATCTTAGAGAAATAGGTCGTGAAAATTTATTATCTGCAGAAGAAGAAGTTATCCTTTCAAAAGAAATGGAAGAAGGTAATAAAATCATTGGCGAAGTTATTCAAGATAGTGGTATTTTAATTTCTTTCTTTGTAGATATTCAAAATAAACTTGAAACTAAAGTTGATGAATCAGAAATGGAGTTCTCTCAAAAAGAGTTAAAAGATCTTTTAAGTGAGCAAAAAAGATATAATCAATATTATAGAGAACAACTTTCACCTATAAAAGCTAATATAAAAATATATAGTGATCATAAAAATAAATTACTTCAAACAGGTAATGAATTTTTAAATGATAAAGCTTTATTAAAAGAAAGAAAAGCTTTATTAGGTCAGTTGAATAAAGTTATTCTACAGCCAGAAGAATTAACTGCATTTACAGAACGTTATGTTTTAGCAGAACATACTATTATTGTTGAAATGGAGTCACTTCAATCATTAGAGAATAAGTTACACATTACATCCACTAAAGATTTAAGACAATTAGGTAGAGATTTAGCAACTAGATCAAAGAGTGCAAGTATTGAAAAGAAATTAAATATGGACTCTTATGAAATTAAGGAATTGATTTCAACCTACCAACAAACAGAAAAAACCCTTAAATCTATTGAATATACTTTTGAAGCAACTAGAGTAGAGATTTTATCTAAAGCTGTTGAAATTAAACGTGGTAGAAAAATGATGAAAACTGCCAAGGATCGTTTAATTCGTGCCAATTTACGTCTTGTTGTTTCTATTGCTAAAAAATATACAAACCGTGGCTTACATTTCTTTGATTTAGTTCAAGAAGGGAACATAGGTTTAATAAAGGCTGTTGAAAAATTCGAGTACCGTAAAGGCTATAAATTTAGTACCTATGCTACTTGGTGGATTAGACAAGCAATTACTAGATCAATTAGTGATCAAGCTAGAACAATTCGTGTTCCAGTTCATATGATTGAGCAAATTAATAAAGTTGTTAGAGAATCAAGATTATTAATGCAATCGCTTGGAAGAGATCCAAGTGATAAAGAAATTGCAGATCGTCTTGGTTGGGATGAGAAAAAAGTTAAAGCTGTAAAGAATGTTGCTCGTGAACCTATTTCTCTTGAAACTCCTGTAGGTGAAGAAGAAGATTCTCTACTATCAGACTTTATTGAAGATAAAGATGTAGAAAATCCAGCAACTCAGACTGCCTATAGTTTATTACAAGAGCAGTTACAAGATGTACTTCATACTTTACCACCTAGAGAACAAGAAGTTCTTAAGATGCGTTTTGGTTTAGATGGTGGATATTCTCTAACATTAGAAGAGGTTGGCCTTTATTTTGGTGTAACTAGAGAAAGAATTAGACAAATTGAAGCTAAAGCTCTAAGAAGATTAAGACATCCTAAGAGAGCAAAGCAATTAAAGGATTTTATTAATTCTTAAATAAAAGGTAAATATTCTGTTATTACGTCTTTAATGAGGCAATAATAGATTATTTATAAAATAAGAAGGTTCAATAGGAAAAATAAATTTATTATTTGTAAATTCTTCCTTGTAAGTAGTTAATTTTTTGTATTATAATGCCTATAGTTTTTAGGCAATAAATAATACCTAGAATTAGCAATATTGAATAAGTATATAAAATATGTTATTTTATTATCTTGTTGTGCCTTAGTAGTTGAAAAACTAAAATAATTCAGTAATATACGCAAGAACGAAAGTTTTAGTGTTAAAAGATAACATAGTTTCAGGAGAAAGTGATGCAAAAAGAAGTATTCACAAAGTTGACCAAGCTTCAGGATAGTCTAAAAGCTAAATTCCGTGTTGAGGAAGAAATTAAATCCCTACCTCAAGAATTAAAACAAAAACAGGAGAAGCTTAATTTAATTAAATCTGAGTACAACGAATTGTACGTTGAAATACAAACATTTGATAAAGACGCTAAAACTCTTCGTTTTGATTATGATAATGCTGTTATCACACATGAATCTAGTCAGAAAAAGATGGAATTAATTTCTACACAGAGAGAGTTTGAAGCTCTTGAGAAAGAAATTAGTGATTCTCAAATACGTGAACAAAGTTTATTAAAGCAGTTATACGCTAAAGAAAAATTATTAGTTGATAAAAGAGCTGAACTAGAGATTAAAGAAGAAGATATGAAAATTAATGAATCTGAGGTTAATTCCGAAGGTTCTAAATTGGAAGAAATTCTTGAGGTTAAGAAGCAAGAATTACAAACATTAAATCATCAATGCGATTTAAGCATTAATGATGAAGGAATTCCTGCTGAATTATTTAGTAAGTTCTCTACAATTGTTAAAAACAAGATTGGTTCAGGTATTGTTCCTATTCATGATAATGTTTGTTGTGGTTGTAATACTTTATTGCCAGTGCAATTTGTAAATGATGTAAGATCTGAAAAACAAATTGAATTCTGTCCATATTGTTCTAGAGTACTTTTCTATGAAGATCAGGCTTTAGCAGATACAAGTTCAGTAACTATTGAAGAAGGTGGATTATCCAACTTCACAGATGATGATGAATTTGATTTGGATGATTTCTAAAAAATAGTTTAATTAATTAGGTAATCTAGATGATCGCGTGCAGTTTTTTCTGTATGAGGAAAGTCCGGGCTCCACAGGACAAAGACGCCGGATAACGTCCGGAAGCAGTAATGTTATAGACAGTGCAGCAGAAAATAAACCGCCTGAGCAATCAGGTAAGGGTGAAATGGTGAGGTAAGAGCTCACCGCACAAGTGGCAACACTTTGTGGCATGGTAAACCTCGTCTGGAGCAAGTTCAAGCAGTAAGTGGGCGGTCCGTCCTTATCTTACGGGTAGAATGCTAGAGAATAGTAGTAATACTATTAGTAGATAGATGATTGTCGTTATACAAAACTCGGCTTATTGATTACCTTATTTTTATTATATTAAATAGGAGGTGTGGATGAAAAAACTTTTAGGCTTTTCATTATGCCTTCTTTTTTTATGTTTAACTTCTTGTAATAAACTATATGTGGATAAAGCCTCAAGCTATTATGTTGAAGGAAATTACCAGGAATCCTTAGACTATTTAAATAAAATACCAAAAAAAAATACAAATTATAATACTTTTGTATTAAAGGGCAATAACTATTATGCTCTCGGAAATACTCAAAAAGCTTTTGAAAATTATAAAATTGCTTATGCATTAAATTCAAACATTATTATAAGACCGTTGATTTCAATTTATTTTTATAATGAAGATATTACAAAAGCTTTATATTTAATTCATCAGTTAGAAGATAGTGGAACCCTTTTAACTAAAGAAGAGCGAAAAATTGAATATGTTTGTTTGTATAGACTTGATGATAAAATCAGTGCAAACAAAGTATTAAATGAATATTTATCTGATTTAGATAATTTTGAAATTACTAAATTAAAAATTCTTACTTTTGATAATACTTCAACAATAATTTCACAAACTATTTTAGAATTATGTGAAATAAATGAATATAAAAAAGCAGAAGAACTTTTAGACATGAGCTATAGCTATGGCAACTTTAATTCTGGTTTTTTGAGTGTGTTAAGTTATATTATAGAAAATGAAAATATAGACAGTGAATTTAGAGCAAAAGCTGCTTACTATAGTTCTATTATTTTTAAATCAATTAATAATATAAAACAATCTAGTTATTATAGTGACTATTATTATAAATTAAGCCAAGGGCTTCAGATAATTTTTCCGAAACAATTAATGAAAATTTAGAAAAAACAAAAAACCACCCGTATCAAAAAAGGGTGGTATAAAATATTTAGTATATAATCACTTTTTTTGTTTAGCTTTAACTTCTTCCCAAACAACATCTAATGCTTTTGCATTATTAGGATCTATTTTAATATCTCTTTTATCACAAATATTTTTTAATTCACTAAATCTATTTTGAAACTTATCTGTTGCTCTTCTAAGGGCAACCGTAGGATCTACTTTAACAAAACGAGAATAGTTAATTACTGCAAATAGTAAATCACCAAGTTCATCTTCAACTTCATCCTGGACTCTATTTATTGCTGTATCAGCTTCAATTACCTCATCGAGTTCTTCACAAATTTTGTCAATTACATCTTGTTTATAAATCCAATCAAAACCAACTTTTTTTGCAAGTTTTTGAGTTTCATATGCCTTTCCAATTTCAGGTAGTGATTTAGGAACCTTTTTAAAGAAATCATTTTTATCAATGACTCTTCCTTCAACCTCAACTTTAATTTTATTCCAAATATCTATAACTTCATCACTATTAGCTGCACTAATATCATTTGTAAACACATGAGGATGTCTTCTAACAAGCTTTTCACACTCATCATTAATTGTTTTAATAACATCAAGATCAGCGATTTCTTCATGAATTGTGGCAATCATAAGCATATTTGTAATAATATCCCCAAGCTCTTCATTCATGTTGTCTTTGTCTTTGTTATTTATAGCATCAATGTATTCATAGGTTTCATCAATTAGATAAACTGCAAAGTTTTTAGTACTTTGTTTTTTATCCCAAGGACAGCCGTTCTCAGATCTAAGTAGTTCTGTTATACCTTTTAATCGCGTTAAAGCACCTAATAAAGTTTCTTCTTTTTCTAATTTATATTCTATCATAAAATATATAATAATAAGAAATAAGTAAAAATAAAAGTATATTTTGCGTTAAATAACATAAAATTCCTAAAAAGCACAAACTTTATGATTGAGTCGAATTTTTTCAAAATAATTTAAATATATCTATAACTGTCTATTTACATAAAATCTTCTTTACTTCTTTCACCATAATAGTTGTTATTTCTTCAATGCTTAAAGTACCATCAATTGTAATTAAATTAACTTCTTTAGGAAGATTTTCAAGCACTTTGTTATAATTGTTATTTACTTGTGATAAGAAACCCCTTTTTTCAAATATTTCTTTCTTTTCTCCCCTGCTATCAATTCTAGAAAGACAAACTTCCACAGGAGTTTTAATATAAATTAGAATTTGAGGATGTGGAAAATCTTTATTTAATTCAACAACTTTTTCAAAATTACAGTTTACTCCTTGGTAGGCAAGTGACGAGTAAAAATATCGATCACTAATTACTAATTTATTATCATGAATTTGTTTAATGATTCCGTATTCTTCGTTATTAAGGTGGTCTTCTCTATCAGCACTGTAAAGAATTGCTAAAGCTAATGGTGTTGTTTTAAAATCACCACTTAGTACTGACCGTACTAGCTTTCCTATAGGTTGAGAGGTAGGCTCATTAGTTATGTAACTATTATAGCCTATTTTATCTAATTCCCCTTTTAATTTTTTTAATTGTGTAGTAGTTCCCGCTCCGTCTAGTCCTTCAAGTACAATAAAATTATTTAATGTATTAATCATGTTTAACAACCTTTTTTTATAATTCGATTAATATTGCTTTTTATTTAGTATTTTTTCAAGATATTTAATGAAAATATATTCTATCCGTACTATAATAAATTAAAATGTCTAGGAGTGTTAAGTGAAGTATCATAGTACCAAAAATACGATAGTAACAATAATGTTTATATTATCTTCACTTTTTATTATATCTTTTTTAGGTATAAAATACTTAAATGCCAAAACTCCTATAGAAGCAGTTGCTACAGCTTTAGTGGAAAATTTAGAATTACCTTCTGATTATCGAATTGAAATAATTAATATTAATAAATCTTTTTTAATGCACCAAAAAATAGATTCAATTGAAATAAAAAAAGGTGATAAAGTATTTCTAAAACTAGTAAATGTAGAGTTTAATCACTCTGTTTTAGATTATTTTAAATTGCTAATATTTCATAGTTCTGAGAAATTACAAATTAGTGCTAATTCTATAGAAATTAATTTTAATAAATATTTTTATGATATTACATCTGGATTAAATGGTTTAAAAATTAAAGATAATACATTTCCTAGAATTTCAAAAGATGAGATTATTAATCCAATAAATTTAGAAAAATCTTTTGATTTAAACTTATTTAGGGACCAGATACAAAAAAATGGTGCTATAAATGTTTCAGCGTTTTTACCAGCAAATTTACGTAATTCATCACTAGATTTAAAAATTTATAATGGAATTTTAAATTTTGATGATGATAATCTAAAAGCAAATACAATGTTTAAGGATTTTGAATTAAACATTTCTAGTAATTCTTACTTAACAAAAATAAAAACTGAAGTTACAAAGTTTAATCTATCTAACAATTTAATCTCTTTAAAAGCAGATTATGCAAACATCGATTTTGAAAAAACAAATTTTGATATTAATTGTACTAATTTATTATTTATTAATAATGAAATTAAACTTGGAACCAATTCTTTAAATATTTCTTATTCTTTATTAGATTTAGAAAGAGCAACTATAAATTATGATAAATTACAGGCCTTATATAAAAAGGTAAATATAAATGTAGAAAAAGGTAGTTCCAAAGTTGATTCTAATTTTAAAGATTTCTCTATATATAATACTTTTGATAACATTAATGTTAACATAAATAATTCAACTTTTGAGTCTTCAAAAATTGATCTTAATGCATCCTTTGTAAATAAGAGTCTAGCTATTATTCTTACAACTGGACCAAAAAATTACCTTAGCGATGAGGTATTTGGTAAATTAGATTTTAGTAATTTAAATGCTTCTTTAAGTTCTGACACTTTGTTACCAACTTCTGTAAATGTTAAAATTAATCGTGTTGAATTTTCTAAGGATAATAATATAATAAATGTAAATAACTTGTTGGCAGTTATTAGTTCTGATGTAGATGTTTCTCCTTATTTAAAAGAAGATGGAAGCGTCGATTTTACTCATATAAATTTACAGAATTTAAAAGAGTCTTATAAAGAAATTAAAGCTACTATTAGTAGTGAATCTTCTGGATTTTTAAAATCAATTGACAATAATTTTACAGCAAAGATTTATTCAACCATGTTGTTTGAAGATAGTTTAAACCAACTTACTGCAACAATAGATTTAGATAATACAAAGTTGTCAAAAATTAATGATGAATTAAATGTTTCTATAGCCTATCAAGGTCCACTTTCCTTGAATAATGATAAATTAAAAATGCTTGAAACACATATTGATATTGGCGATAGCATAAAATCTTCTATAGTAGCTAGCTCAAAAGAAGGAATAAAAGAAGCTACAATAGAAGGAAATATCGAATTTAGCAATTTTATGCCTTCTTCTGTTTTATATTACGTCCATACTTATTCTCCACTTATAGCAAACTATGTAGATAAAAATACTACGATTAATGGATCTTTTAATTTTAGTGGTAATTATGATGAAAAAGCCTTTTTAAAAGTTAAAGGTGATATTGATTCATCACTTATACTAAATAATCTAGTATTTGGTACAACTCCTATTTCTCTTGGACTATCTCTATCTAGTCTCTTGAATGAAAACGATATTGATTTTACTAAATTCAGTATTGCTTCTTTTGGTTATAGATTAGCTGGTAGTGGGGTATATAATGCAATTACTAATTTACCTAAAATAGATTTTTCAGTCAGTTCTATTAAAAATGGTACAAAATTATTCACAACTTCTTTATATCAAAAGGAAGGAAAATTAGGTTTCAATATTTTAATTCCCAATTTTGAGAGTTTCAAATTTTCAGGTATGATTAATCAGTTAGATAAGTCAGATATTAATCTTACAACTGAATTGGATATTTCAAAAGATGTTTATCCTCTTACCGTAAATGTAAATAGAAAAAATTATAACATTAGTGCTTTCAGTGATAAAGGATTAGACTTCAATTTAAGTATAGGAAAGAGCATTAAAGCTTCACTATTATTTGATAATTTATTTAGTAAAACTTTAGATAACTCCTATTTAGCAGGTGCATTAAGTTATAGTGCTAGTGATATAGGAGAATGGGAATTTGG
>JAENWY010000190.1 GCA_016649775.1 Spirochaetaceae bacterium | reverse complement strand
TGAAAGTAATGGACTTGTTTATCTTGATACACACTATTATGGTGGAATCAAAAAATATCAATGGGTAACAATACCATTAGCTATTCATGGTGTTGTAATTAAGAAAGATGGTACTAAATTAGAAATTGTTATTGGCGAAGACGAAAATGAAGTATCACTATCAATTAGTGATATACTACCTCACCTTGGACAAGAACAAGCTAAAAAAACATTAGCGGATGCAATTAAGGGTGAAGATCTTGATATCCTAATTGGTTTAGCTCCAAAGAGTGAAAAAGGTGCCAAAGAAGATAAAGTAACAGGTAAAGATCTTTTAATAAAATTAATCGAAGATAAATATGGATTTAGTGAAGATGATTTTCAATCAGCTGAATTAGAAGTTGTTCCAGCTGGTAATGCAAGATTAGCTGGATTAGACGCTTCAATGATATTAGCTTATGGTCATGATGATCGGTCTTGTGCATACACTTCTTTAATAGCTCTACTTGAATCAACACAAACTCCAGAGAGAACTTCACTTTGTTTATTAGCAGATAAAGAAGAAATTGGATCTGTTGGTGCAACTGGTATGAATTCTAATTTCTTAGAAAATGCTACTAGTGAAGTAATTGATGTTTTATGTGGCTTTTCAGAATTAAAACTAAAAAGAGCTCTTCGTAATTCAAAGATGTTATCATCCGATGTATCTGCAGCATTTGATCCTCTTAATGCTGAACTATTTGATAAAAAGAATTCAGCACAATTAAACTATGGTATTGCTTTTAATAAATATACCGGTTCTCGTGGTAAATCAGGATCAAATGATGCGAATCCGGAATTCATTGCTCAAATCAGGAATATTTTAGATAATAAAAAAATTAGTTACCAATTTGCAGAACTTGGTAAAGTTGATCAAGGTGGTGGCGGTACTATAGCTTATATGTGTGCTAAATATGGCATGGATGTTATCGACAGTGGTGTACCTGTATTATCTATGCATGCACCTTGGGAAACAATTGCTGTATTTGATTTAAAATGTGCACTAGAAACCTACAAAGAATTCTTAAAAATTAAATAATTTATAAGATTACCAGAGAGGGAGCTTATTAAAACCAATCTTTCTCTCAATTGAAAATTAATATGAAAAAAATAATTATTCTCCTTTTTATAGTTTTAGTATCAATTGAATCTATATTTGCAACAAATTATTATCAAGAGAAATTAAATACTAAAGATAATCATCTATATACTAAAATACTGTCTGCTCTCCTAGAAGAAAAAGACTCTATTGAAATTGATACAGACTATTCAAGTGCTGATATCCAAAAGGTCTTTGATTTTGTATTTAAAGATAATCCACAAATTTTCTATGCTAATCAAAGTTATAATTACAAATGGAAAGAAGAATCAAATGGCAAAAAGGTCTCAGCAAATATCGAATTTTCCTATAAAACTTTTGATAGAAGTATAAAATATGAAAGAGATTTAGTTGAAAAAAAAGTATTAAAATATGTTGATATATTAAAAAAACTAGACTCTCCTTATCAACAGATAAGGACTATGTATAAGTACTTTGCTCTTACTAGAAATTATGATTTATCTTTAATTGACGATCAAAGCGCATATTCAGTATTAATAAATAAACGAGGCGTTTGTGCCTCCTATGCTAGAGCATTTCAATATATAATGAATTCCTTAGGTATTCCTTGTATTGTTGTAACAGGAGAATTAAAGGGCATACCCCATGCATGGAATATGGTAGAAATTGAGAATTTATGGTATCACATTGATGTTACTAATGGAAATAGTGGTTATGATGATTATTATAGCTATGAATTTTTTCTACTTCCTACAGCTCTTATGGGAAAGAGTGTTACTATAGACAATGATATCCCTGAAGCTAATAGTGATAAATACAACTACTTTAAAAATAACTCGTTATATTTCTCCTCTTTTAATGAATTTATTATAAGCAACAGAATTATTGATGCAGTAAGTAAGGGAGAAAAAGGTATTACCTTAAATTTTAAGGATAAAAAAGACTTAGTAAAAGCTCAAGATTATCTGATAAATAAACAATATATCTATTCACTAATAGAAACTAATAATATTAGTTATTCCTCCAATAGAAATAGAAATCTTTTAACAATCCATTTTTAAATATAAGCAGGTTTATTATAAGATATACGAATTAGAATACAATTTTCATCATTTTGATATAAATCTAACATATTATACTTGAAAAACATATGGAAATTTTCAAATTTTTGATGTATAATAACTTTAAATTAAATTTTCTATTATTTTTAAATCTAAGTTATTATTTAATAGAAAACTAGAAAACATTGAAGGAAACTCATGAAAACACTACATTCAGAAGGATATAGCCAAAATAGAGAATTATCATGGTTAAAATTTAACCAAAGAGTACTAGAAGAAGGAATGGATGAAACCGTACCCCTACTAGAAAGATTGAAATTTATTTCAATCTTCAATAGTAATCTAGATGAATTCTTTATGATAAGAGTTGGTTCGCTTTTTGACATGATGGAATATAATAATCAAACTATTGATAGTAAATCGGGTATGAGTAATAAAGAACAATTAGTTGCTATCTATAAAACAGTCGGTCAACTTTATAAGCAGAAAGAACAAGCTTATTTTGAGGTTGCTAGTCAACTAAGGTTACATCACATTGAGAATGTCACATATGATAAAATAACTAAAAAAGAAGAAGAATTTGTAAAGAAATATTATGAAAATACAATTTTCCCAATATTATCCCCACAAATAGTTGACTCACGTCATCCTTTTCCTCATTTAAGTAATATGATTATACATATCGGAGCAATGCTAAATAATAAGGAAAATGAACTATTCTCAGTTATTGCTATTCCAACGACATTACCATCGAAATTATTTTTAAAAGACAGTGAAGGCATTAGAGGAATTTCCATAGAAAACATTATTGTTCATTACTATGATGAAATTTTCTCTATGTATAAAGTTAAAGACAAAGTAATATTTAGAGTTACTAGAAATGGCGATATCAGTTTTGATGATGAGGCTTTTGAAATAGAAAATGACTTTAGAAAGAAAATGAAAAAACTTCTTCAAAGGAGAAAGCATTTAGCGGCTGTTAGATTAGAACTATCTCATGAGGAAAAAGGTACATTTGTAGAATTTTTAAAAGAAAAACTTATCTTAACAGATAGGCAAATTTTTGTAACTTCTGCACCTATGGATTTAAAAATTGTATTTGACTTTGCAGCTAAATTACCAACAGCAACGGCAAAAAGGACTCTATGTTATACCCCCTTTTCACCACAAAAATGCAATCGAATAGCTTTAGACAAATCTTTAATTGAACAATTAAGACATAAAGATTTATTACTTTCATTCCCTTTTGAAAGTATGGAGCCTTATCTAAAACTTGTAAAAGAAGCTGCAGATTCACCTAAAGTTGTTTCAATAAAAATAACCATCTATCGTCTTGCAAGCCAGGCAAAACTAGTAGATTATCTTTGCTATGCAGCAGAAAATGGTAAAGAAGTTGTAGCTCTAATAGAATTAAGAGCTAGGTTCGATGAACAGAATAATATTGACTGGTCTCAAAGATTAGAAAGCTCAGGATGTAAAGTATCTTATGGATTTGAAGGCTTTAAGGTTCATTCCAAAATTACTCTAATTACTATTCAAGAAAGAGGTGTTACCTCTTATATAACTCAAGTAGGAACCGGTAACTTCAATGAAGTTACTGCTAAGTTATATACAGATTTATCATTTATTACTTCAAAACAAGATATCGGTACAGATACCAATCTTTTCTTTAAGAATATGGCAATCGGAAATTTGAATGGAGTATATAAGAAATTACTTATAGCACCTGATGGACTAAAGCCTTCAATAATAAATTTGATAGATAGAGAAATATCAAAAGGTGAAAAAGGCTCAATTATTATTAAAATTAATTCAATCACTGATGTTGATATTATTGAAAGATTAAAACTAGCTTCCTGCAATAATGTAAAAATCAAAATGATAATTAGAGGAATTTGTTGTTTAGTCCCAGGAGTTCCTGGGAAAACTGATAATATTGAAATCAGATCAATAGTAGGAAGATACCTTGAACACTCGAGAATTTACTGTTTTGGCAGTGGGAATGATGAATTACTATATATATCCTCTGCTGACTTTATGACTAGAAATACAGAAAGAAGAGTTGAAATAGCTTGTCCTATAATTGAGCCAGAAATCAAAAAACAAATTCATCATATTCTTGATTTATGTCTAAAGGATAATGTTAAATCACGATTACTTATGAGCAATGGAGAATTTAGAAAAGATATAGTTGTACATGAGCAAGTAGATGCACAAAAGATATTTATGAAAGAAGCAATTGAAAATGCAAAGAAACCTATGGAAGAAAATTTAACGCCTGAAAAGAAAAATAGTTTTGCTGAATGGTTTCATAAATTATTATCAT
>JAENWY010000349.1 GCA_016649775.1 Spirochaetaceae bacterium | reverse complement strand
GAATCTAGTGATTACAATTGGAATGAAGAAGAAGCTAAGAAAATTAAAACCGATTGGGATAATGAATTTAAAAATTCAAATATCCCAACCTTTAAAGGCTTTCTTAGAGAATCTGGAAAAGCTGCAATTAGAAATGAGGTTTGGATTGTTCCAACTGTTGGTTGTGTTAATGAAATCTCAAAATCACTTGAAAATTGGGCAAATGACCAATTAAAAAATGGTGACTTTAGTGATACTAGTTTTGCTAATGTTGATGGTGTTAGAGCCTGGACTCATCCTTATGGATGTTCACAAATGGGTGAAGATCATGCTTCAACTAGAAAAATTCTAGCTGATTTAGTAAATCATCCACATGCAGCAGGAGTTCTTGTAATTGGACTTGGTTGTGAAAATAATACTATTGATAAATTCAAAGAAGAAATTGGTGAATATAATTCAGATAGAGTTAAATTCATGATTACTCAAGAATTTGATGATGAAATTCAAGCTGGTAAAGACTTCCTTTCTCTCCTAATTAAATATTCTGCGACTTTTAAACGAGAAGAGATTCCATTCTCTAAACTAATAGTAGGTATGAAATGTGGTGGATCTGATGGATTATCAGGGATAACGGCTAATGCTCTAATTGGTAGAGTTAGTGATAAACTTGTTTCTGAAAGTGCTTCTACTATTCTTACTGAAGTTCCTGAAATGTTTGGAGCAGAACAGATTCTTTTAAATCGTTGTGTTTCAAAAGAAATTTTCGATGCTGCTGTTGGAATTATAAGTGGTTTTAAAGATTACTATGTTAAACATAATCAAGTAGTTTACGATAACCCATCTCCTGGTAACAAAGCAGGTGGTATTACTACTCTTGAAGATAAATCAATTGGATGTGTTCAAAAAGGTGGTAGAGCCCCTATTTCTCATGTATTAAAATATGGTGACATTATTAAAGGTACTGGCCTCCAATTATTAGAGGGTCCAGGAAATGATATAGTTTCAACTACAGCAATGACTGCTTCAGGTGCAAATATTATTCTATTTAGCACAGGACGTGGTACCCCACTTGGAGCTCCGATTCCAACTATTAAAATTGCGACTAATCATGAGTTGGCATTAAAGAAAAAAAATTGGATTGATTTTGATGCATCTACTGTTTTATCAGATGGATTTGAATCAGTTACCAAAGAATTATTTAATTATATTGAAGATGTAGCGGAAGGTAAAAAAACTAAAAATGAAGAGAACAATTATCGAGAGATTGCAATTTTCAAAAATGGTGTTACTCTCTAATATACATTAATTAAGAAAATAATTTTTATACATTGTAATATGAGTAGAAGGGACCCATGAGGGTCCCTTCTACTCATCTCTTATCACTTACCGCTCATTATCTGCTTCATTCTTTTATTATACTTAACCCAAACAATACATATTTTACATCACAGGGTTTTATTGTATGTACTCCTATAGTTTTCACTTGAAGTTTGCTAATGGTTTTTTGTAACATTCTAAGACTCTAAATTACCCACAGTGCACTTGCACTACCAAAAATTTACCCATTCAGTGCAAATAAAACGGGACGGTTACTCAAGTCTTTATAACTTTTGTAACGGGCCCATTCAATTACTCATTTAAAAACTATACTTAGAGGTATATAAGACTTATCCCACACACACAGTTGCTAATATACAATATGAAGTGCCTACTAAATTTGCAAAGACGCGGATTT
Organism: Spirochaetaceae bacterium; assembly: GCA_016649775.1. Taxonomy (GTDB): domain Bacteria; phylum Spirochaetota; class Spirochaetia; order Sphaerochaetales; family Sphaerochaetaceae; genus Pleomorphochaeta. The sequence goes on along the minus strand of JAENWY010000349.1, from coordinate 146 downwards.
AGCAATACACTAGGTAAAATCAACAAAGTATGCATTACCGCATGCAAATAGGAGACACTTCATATAGAGTATTTTAGTTTTTATTGGTATAGATGTCCACAAGGATTCACACGCTTATTGCACTTTCTTTCCAAATTCTGGAGCTT
>JAENWY010000071.1 GCA_016649775.1 Spirochaetaceae bacterium | reverse complement strand
GTAAATAAACTACTTTGAGACTAAGGACACATTTATATGGAGGATTTTCATTTATGAAAAAACTAATTGTTACATTATTATTAATTAGCACTATTGCATTCTCTGCTTTTGCTAACGGTTCTAGTGAAAAAGCAGCACCTACTGCTAAAGAAGCAACATCATCAAAACCAACTGTTATGTTATTAACAGATGCTACTGGTATCGACGATAAATCATTCAACGCAGCTGCTTGGAGAGGTATTCTATCTTATTATGGTGAAACTTGGAATAACACACCATCCAGAGGTAAATTATTTGATGTTATTACAGCAGCTTCAGCTGATATGTATATTCCTAACTTAAAGAATGCAGCAGATAAAGGTTATGATTTAATAATTACAACCGGTTTCACCTGGGCAGATGCTATTAAAGAAGTTGCACAACTATATCCTGATCAAAAATTCATGATTGTTGATGTTAACTGGATTGGCGTTCCTAATGTTAGAGAATACATCTACACAGAAGAACAAGGTTCCTACTTAGTTGGTGTTCTTGCAGCAAAACAAGCTGTAGCTGATGGCATTGCTGATCCTAAATTCGGTTTCATTGGTGGTGTACCTGGTGCAACAATCACAAAATTCGAAATGGGTTATATTCAAGGTATTAAATCAGTTCTACCTAATTCAGAAATCTTAGATTACTATGCAAATAGCTGGGGTGCTCCTGAATTAGCTAAAGCACAAGCTAAAAACTGGTATGACAATGGCGTTTATTGTATCTTCAGCGCAGCTGGTGGTACAGGTAACGGTACAATTTCTCAAGCAAAAGAAATGCGCATAGCAGGTAAAAATGTTTGGGCAATTGGTGTTGATAGTGACCAATTTGACGATGGCATATACTCAGGTACCAAGAGTGCAGTATTAACATCAATGATTAAACTTGTTGAAAACTCATCTATCGATGCTTTAACAAGAGTTGCTAACAATACATTTACTGGTGGCGAAGTTGTAATGAGCATGAAAGATGGTGGTGTTGGTTATTCTAGCAAAAACCCTGAAATTGCAAAAGCTGCTATTACTGCTGCTGATGCTGCAAAGAAATCAATCATTGCAGGCGACATCAAAGTTTATGGTACATACAAAGCTGCATTAGCTGCTGGAGTTGTTCCTGCAGGTCTAAGTGCACTTGATGACTAAAATCTTATTATAAGATTTAAAAAAGTACTAGTCCACTTTATAATATAAGTGGACTAGTTTATTCTAAAAGATATATTGAGCTTTATTACGAAAGATGAATAAATCATCTTTGACAATAAAGCTTTAATTTAGGGAGGCTAATGTGAGTGATTACGCAATCGAAATGTTAAATATTACTAAAACATTTCCTGGCATTATAGCAAATGATAATATTACAATTAGAGTTAAAGACAATGAAGTCCATGCACTACTTGGCGAAAATGGTGCTGGAAAATCGACATTAATGTCTATTCTATTTGGAGCTTACGTAGCAGATAATGGAATAATCAAGATTTTTGGCAAAGAAGAAAAAATTAAAAATCCAAATATTGCAACTAATCTTGGAATTGGAATGGTCCACCAACATTTCAAATTAGTTCACAACTATACTGTTACTGAAAATATTGTATTAGGAAGAGAACCTAGAAATAAATTTGGTATCCTTCAAATAGGAATAGCAGAAAAAAAGGTTCAAGAGCTAAGTGATAAATATGGACTAATGGTAGATCCCAAAGCAAAGATTGATGATATCTCAGTTGGACAACAACAAAGAGTAGAAATTTTAAAAACTCTTTATTCTAATTCAAAAATCATTATTTTTGATGAACCAACAGCTGTATTAACCCCACAAGAAGTTGACGAACTTATGGAAATAATTAGAAAACTTAAAAAGGAAGGTAAAACAATTATTTTAATTACACACAAGCTTAAAGAAATTAAAGCTGTTTGTGATAAATGTAGTGTTCTACGTCGTGGTAAATATATTGATACTGTAGATGTTGCTGATGTTAGTGAAAATGAGCTTGCTTCAATGATGGTGGGACGTCCAGTTAAATTTGACATTACAAAAAATCCTATTAAGAGAGGAAAAGTAATGCTAGATGTATCACATCTAACTGTGAAAGATCACTTACATGTAGAAAAAGTAAGAGATTTAACTCTACAGATTCATAAAGGTGAAATTCTTGGAATAGCTGGTGTTGATGGTAATGGACAAAGTGAACTATTAATGGGGTTATGCGGGATGCTTCCTGTTTCAAGCGGAACAATAATATTAGATGGTGAAGACATTACTCATAAAACTATAAAACAACGAATTGAAATAGGTCTTGGACATGTTCCTGAAGATAGACATAAATATGGAATGATTAAAGAATTTACTCTATCTGAAAATGCTGTATTAAAAGATTTTTATAAACCAAAATATTCTACAAAATACAAAACTTTAAATTTCCCTCTATTCAAGGAAATAGCAACACAAGAAATTGAAGAATTTGATATTAGAACAGGTTTAGGGGCTGATACAGTTGCGGGATCTCTCTCTGGGGGTAACCAACAAAAAGCTATTGTTGCACGAGAAATTTCTCTTTCCCCAAAAGTTTTACTTATTGCACAACCTACTCGTGGTTTGGATGTTGGTGCTATTGAATTTATTCGTAAAAGAATTCTTGAAGAAAGAGATAAAGGTCAAGCTATATTATTAGTTTCATTTGAATTAGATGAAATTATGAACTTATGTGATAGAATTGCAGCCATAAGCAAAGGTAAAATTGTTGGTATATTCAATGATGGAGAAGTTAATGTAAGAGAAATTGGTTTGATGATGGCTTCAAGTGAAAAAAATGAAGGAGAAAAAATTGAAGGATAATACTGCAGAAAAAAAATCCTTTTTTGATCGATTACTCGATAGTGATGTAATGATCTCAATATTGGTTGTTATTTTAGGTTTTATTGTAGGTACTTTATTAATTGCTATAGTTGGCAAAAACCCTGCAGATATGTTCAGTTCAATTTTTGATTCCATGTTTGGTATGGCAAGAAATAATGGGACATGGAACTTCAGATACATAGGTGAAACTTTTGCATATTCAATGCCATATATATTATGTGGTCTTGCAATGGGTCTTCCCGCTAGAGTTGGTTTATTCAATATTGGTGCTGAAGGTCAATATATTATGGGTATGACTGCAGCTCAATCAGTTGCACTACTTGTAACTCCATTTCCAGGTTTATGGGTCTTCTGTATTATAGCTGCACTTATTGCTGGTTCTCTTTGGGGTGGTATCGTTGGTATATTAAAGGCAAAATATAATGTTAGTGAAGTTGTTGCTACAATTATGCTAAACTACATTGCTCTATATTCAAGCCGTTTAATTTCTTTCCAACTACCTGGTGCTACAACGTATAATACAGCAACACTTCCTGCATTTTCAAAATTAACAAAATTCTTAATTCCAACTTCAAATTTAAATGTTGGTGTTTTTTTTGTAATTATTGCAGTAGCTGTTTATTACTTTGTAATTAACAAAACTAAACTCGGCTTTGCGATGAGAGCTACTGGATTTAACAAGAATGCTTCAAAATGTAGTGGTATTTCAACTGTAAAATCAATTACAACTAGTATGTTAATAGCTGGTGCTTTTGCGGGTATGGCGGGTGCTATTGTTCTACTTGGTGGAGCCTTCCCTAAAGGAAGAATTATAACAGGTATGGATAACTATGGTTTCATGGGTATCGCTGTATCACTTGTTGGAAACAACACTGCTATTGGTAACCTTCTTGCTGGTATCTTATTTGGTATTTTAAAACAGAGTCAATCATTAATGCAATCAAGAAATATTCCTAAAGAAATTACATTAATTATTCAAGGTTTAATTGTTGTATTTATTTCTCTAAGATCTGGACTTGAAATTATAAAACAACGTAGAAATACAAAGAAATTAAGAAAGGAGGCTTTGAGCAAATAATGAATATATTAACACAAATCCCTACAATTTTAATGATTGTTGCACCTATTCTTATTGCTGCTATTGGCGGTATGTTTACAGAGCGTTCTGGTGTAGTTAACATCGCACTTGAAGGTTTAATGGGTTTAGGAGCATGTTCTGCTGCTAGTACTCACTATTTAATGGAAGCCGCAGGTTATGGTAGATATTCCCTAGTTATTGCCCTTATTGTGGGCTTAGCTGTTGGCTTGTTATTTTCTTTAATTCACGCTTTTGCTTCAATTGATTTAAAAGCTGATCAAACAATAAGTGGTACTGGAATTAACATCTTAGCGGATGGACTTACAATTTTCGTTGCACAAATTTTATTTAATGCTGATAGAACAAGAGAATATAAAATTGGTATGTTGACAGATAAATTAGGATTATATCCAACAGCTTATATTGCAGTTATTGTTGTAATCATAGCCTGGTTTGTAATGTACAAAACCGCTTTTGGTATGCACCTTAGAGCTTGTGGTGAACACCCAGCTGCTGCAGACTCTGTTGGTATCAATGTTAGATTTATTAGATACTCAGGCGTTATGATATCTGGTGCGCTTGCCGGTTTAGCTGGTGGATGTATCGTATTAACTCAAACAATTCAATACACATCGGGAACAATTGGTGGTCGTGGTTTTATTGCCTTAGCCGCAGTTTCCTTTGGTAGATGGACACCTATTGGTGTTACTCTTGCAGCTATCTTATTTGGTGGTGCTCAAGCTATGGCCGTTATTGCAAATAATATTCCAGTGCTTTCATCTCTACCATCAGAATACTTCAATATACTACCTTATGCTGTAACTTTAATTGCATTAATTCTTACCAGTGGTAAAGATTATGCACCTCAAGCTAATGGTATTCCTTACGAAAAAGGAGCATCTTGATGACACCTCATAACAGTGCAAAACTAAATGATATAGCAAAAACTGTTCTAATGCCGGGAGATCCGAACAGAGCAAAATATGTTGCTGATAATTTTTTGGACAATTCTAAATTAGTTTCATCCGTTAGAGGTATTCCCTGCTATACAGGTACATATAAAAATGTCCCTGTTAGCGTGATGGCCTCTGGAATGGGAGGCCCATCAATAGGAATCTATTCTTGGGAATTATTTGACATTTATGATGTAGATAACATTATTAGAATAGGTACCTGTGGTGGATATTCTCCTGACTTAGAAGTTGGTGATTTAGTTATGGCCTTAACGGCTTCAACAGATTCTGCGTGGGCAGTTCAATATGATTTAAAGGGTACACTTAGTCCTGTTTGCAGTACTAAGTTATTATTAAAGACAATTAATGCAGCTAATATTTTAGGCTACCGACATACTGAAGGAATGGTATTATCAAGTGATTACTTTAGCCCTTATTATTATCAAGGTAGTAACTCCTGGAAATCCTGGGCTAAACTGGGTGCTATTGCTCAAGATATGGAAAGTTATGCACTATATTGTAATGCTATGAGAGCAAAGAAAAACGCACTCTCTATTTTAACCATGACCGATAGTTGTATAACTGGAAAATCATTCAAAGATGAAGAAAGAATGAGTGGTAACGCTAAAATGATTAAATGTGCTCTTGAGGTTGTAGCAAGTGGAATTTAAAGAATTAATGACTTCAAGATTTGCTTGTAAAAAATATAAAGATAAAGAAGTTGATAAATAAATTATTGATTACATTTTAGAATGTGGTAGATTTAACTCCATCAAGCTTCGGATTCGAAGCTTGGTCTTTTCATGTAGTTGTTGGAAAAGATAAAAAGGAATCTTTATATGAAGCTTGTTTCAAACAAGAGAGTATGAATACCTCTGTTTTTTCAATATGTATTTGTATTCCAAAGACCTCTATGAGTTGTGAAGACCCATTAGTACAGCAACGTGGAAAGAGATTTCCGGGCTCTTTGAATGAGTTTCTAGATGATTACCGAGGATATTATGAATATTTAAAAGCCAATGCAAGTATAGAGAATTGGCTGAAAGCTCAAACATATCTAGTATGTTCAAATATGATGAATGCAGCAGTTGAAAAAGATGTACAAAGCTGTGCTATTGAAGGCTTTAATAATGAAAAAGTTCTCGATGTACTAGGCTTAGATAAAGATAAAAATACTGTTGGTATAATTATTACATTTGGTTACAGAGATGAACCAATCAGAGAAAAAATAAGAATGGCTATTAATGAAATTAGCACATTCTATTACTAAAATAAATACTGAGGAATAAAATGGAACGTTTAATATTAGATTGCGATACAGGTCAAGATGATGCTGTGGCAATATTAATGGCTAATGGTGCTAAAAATCTTAAGATTGAAGGCATAGTAGCTGTAGCAGGTAATGCAACACTTGAAAACACACTAGAGAACAATTTAAAACTTACAGAAGAAATAAACTTAGATGTTCCTGTCTATAAAGGATGTAGTTCTCCTTTAATACGAAAACAAATCATCGCAGAAGGCATTCATGGAAAAACAGGATATGATGGTCCGGTATTTCAAAAGAAAAGAAATAAACAATGTATGGGTGATGGTATTGATTTTATTATTAATACAATTATGGAAAACCCAGGTGAAATAAATCTTGTAGCAACAGGTCCTCTTACTGATATAGCAATGGTTATAAAAAAAGAACCTAAAATAATAGATAATGTTAAGAGGATTGTTTTAATGGGCGGAGCCCTCATGCAAGGGAATATAACCCCTAGTGCAGAATTTAATATTTATGCTGATCCAGAAGCTGCTAAAATTGTTTTTAATAGTGGAGCTGAAATTTATATGATGGGATTAGATGTAACTCATCAGGTACTTTTAAATAAAGAAAATTTTAATCGCTTTGAGAGAGAACAAGAAGAGAATCCAACAAGAGTTAGAGAAATATTCATAGAGGGAATGAGAGCCTATACAAAAACCTGTGTGGCTGAAATACATGAATACCCTGCTATGCATGATCCTTGTTGTATTGCTTACCTAATAGATCCTTCACTGTTTACATTTCAATCTCGTGATATCGATGTTGAAACTAAAGGTGAACTAACATACGGTAAAACGGTAGGGTTGTGGCCAAATATTAATAGTAAAACACATGTGGGTATAGGCATTGATGCTGACAGATTTTTTGACATTTTGTCAGATACCCTAAGTTAAATATAACAATAAATAGGATAAAATATTTATGAAAATTTTAAATTTTGGATCACTAAATATAGATGTAGTTTATCAAGTTAATAACTTCGTAAGGGCAGGAGAAACAATTAGTTCTACAAAACGTGAAATATTCCCAGGAGGAAAAGGATTAAATCAATCTATAGCACTTTCAAAAGCAGGAGGTAAAGAAGTTTACCATGCTGGAGGAATTGGTATAGCTGATGGTATTTTTCTAAAAGATATCCTAAAAAGCAATGGGGTTAAAGTAGACTTTGTAAGAGAATTAGAAGGGGCTAGTGGACATGCTATTATCCAAGTTAATGAAAAAGGTAATAATTGTATTATCTTATTTAGTGGTGCTAATAGTATGCAAGATGAGCCATTTATTGATGAAGTTTTATCATCTTTCAAGGAAGGTGATTATCTTGTAGTACAAAACGAAATTAATAACTTATCCCTAATTATTGAAAAAGCTCATAAGAAGAAAATGGTTATCTTTTTAAATCCATCTCCTTTTAATGAAGTTATCAACTCAATAAATCTTAATTATATAGACTACTTTATATTAAATGAAATTGAGGCAACGGATATGTGTGAGTGTGAGAATTTAGAAACTAAAGATTTAATTATGACTTTGAAAAATAAGTTTCCCTTCTCAAAATTTGTTCTAACTCTTGGCAAAGATGGTGTTATTTATTTTGACAAACAAGTTACTTATTCTCATGGAATATATGATGTTCCTGTTGTCGATACAACAGCCGCAGGTGATACATTTAGTGGTTATTTTATAAGTAGCTTATCAAATGGTATTAAAATAGAAGAAGCTTTAAGATTAGCCTCTATTGCCTCATCATTAGCAGTATCTAAAAAAGGTGCAGCTATTTCTATTCCTACAATTAATGAGGTTAGAGAAGCTAAATTAAAACCAATTAGGAAATAAGTTAGAATTTTGGAAACAATAATATATAAAGAAAAAGTTATTCATAGATTTTTTCTTCACTTTTAAAAAATATTTACAATAGGAGATTTTTATGTCAGATTACATGAATGGAACTGGTGTTCAATATCATTTACACATTAAAAAAGGTGATGTAGGAAAATACGTCATATTACCTGGTGATCCTAAAAGATGTGAAAAAATTGCCTCATATTTTGAAAATCCAAAATTTGTTGCAGATAACAGAGAATTCGTAACTTATACTGGCACATTAGATGGCGTAAAAGTTTCAGTTACTAGTACAGGTATTGGCGGCCCCTCTGCCTCAATAGCTATGGAAGAATTAGTACAATGCGGTGCAGATACTTTTATTCGAATGGGCACTTGTGGTGGTATTGATTTAGAGGTTAAGGGCGGTGATATTGTTATTGCAACCGGTGCTATCAGAATGGAAGGTACTTCTAGAGAATATGCTCCAATTGAATTTCCTGCTGTAGCAGACTATGAAGTTATCACAGCATTAAGAGAAGCTTCTAAAAGCTTAGGGTTTAAATCACACACAGGTATTGTACAATGTAAGGATAGTTTTTATGGACAACACTCACCTGAGCTAATGCCCGTTAGTTATGAATTAATTAATAAATGGGAAGCTTGGAAAAAACTAGGTGTAAAGGCTTCAGAAATGGAAAGTGCTGCACTATTTGTTGTTGCATCAAAGCTTCATGTTAGATGTGGCTCTAACTTCTTTGTCGTTGGTAACCAAGAAAGAGAAAAGCTAGGAATGGAAAATCCTATTCTGCATGATACAGAAGGTGCTATTAAAGTAGCAGTTGAAGGTCTTAGAAATCTAATTAAATTTGACAAAGAGAATAAATAATCAAAATAGACTGTTAAATAATTAAATTTAACAGTTTGTTTTACTTAAAAAATCAAAATTTTAATATTTTTAAATTTTATTAACTGGCTACCAGATAACAAATTATTTTATTAAATATAAATATTTATAAAGAATTTACACCCTATCTAATAACAATCACTGCAAAAATGTCTAAATATGTTTTTTTGCTTGTTGACATTAAGCTTTAATACCTATATATTCATGAAAGTAATCGTCGCGAGATGGAGAAGTTGGAATCTCGACGGGCTCATAACCCGTAGGTCGCAGGTCCGAGTCCTGCTCTCGCTATAGTAATGATGTCGTTAGGTCTAGTAAGTACACAAAGGTGGCTACTAGGTCAGCAGTAACCTATACAACACAAAAAATTTTGGTAATCCGTTTAGCACCAGTGGGTAGCAAGTGGGTTACCTTTTTTTCATTAATACTTATTGTTTTTAGGTTCTTGATACTTTTCTGACCAGAGTTCTGCCAAATTAAAATAATCAAAATATGAAAAGACTTTGATGGATAGCTTATTCTAATAAGAATTATATATTTACGTAATGGCTCATTTTACTATCACAATTAGTGATTTCTTCCATTTT
>JAENWY010000315.1 GCA_016649775.1 Spirochaetaceae bacterium | reverse complement strand
TTTTACCAACATGAAATAGTCGGTTCTAAAATTTGCGAAAAAGTATTAAAAAGATTAAAAGATTCAAATGAAAATATTAAAGATATTTCAAATTTAGTTAGAAATCATATGTTTCATTATGATAATAACTGGAGCGATGGAGCAGTAAGACGTTTTATAAATAGAGTTGGCAAAGATTCAATATTTGATTTATTTTGTGTTAGAATGTGTGACATTTATTCAATGAGTGGAAAAACTTCATGGAGCCAGGTTGAAGAACTAGATAACAGAATAAAATCAATATTAGCAGATCAAGATTGTCTAAGTGTAAAAGATTTAATGATTAATGGTAAAGATTTAATGGATATGGGAATTCCAAGAGGTCCCCTATTTTCAAGAATTTTAAATTACTTACTGGAATCTGTATTAGATGACCCAAGTCAAAACAATAAATTACAATTAAAACAAATAGCTATGGCCTATTATGTATCTATAAAATAGAAAAAAATTAGTAGCATTTCCAATAAACCTAAATCAGGATTATAGGACATACTACTATGCATAGACTGTTAATTATTAACAATCAAAATCGATTCCTTTTTCTTCTAACTGTTCAAAAGCTAATTGAGCCGCTGCTTGTTGGGCGTTCTTTTTATTCTTGCCACCTGCAGGACCAAATAAAAACCCATTTAAGCTTACGCTTACATAAAAAGTTCTATCATGATCTGGACCAATAGTTTTCTCTAGTGAATAAATAGGTACTTTTTTCCATTTTTTTTGAGAATACTCTTGTATTGCTGTTTTATAATCTCTAACAATTTTATGTTTCAAAAAAGCATCAATTTGAGGTTCCATTAATCTTACAATAAGATCTCTAGCTACATCAAATCCTTGATCAATATAAACACAACCAAAAATAGCTTCCATACAATCAGAAAGAATAGCTTTCTTCTTTCGTCCACCTGAATGTCCTTCTCCCTTACCTACTAAAACAACTTCGCCAACGCCTAGTTTTAGTGCAACCTGATAAAGTGAATCTTCACTTACAACAGCGCTTTTAATACGAGAAAAAAAACCTTCATGTTTTGATGGAAGGTTATGAAATAACCAAGTACTTACGGATAAACCCAATATTGAATCCCCAAGGAATTCAAGACGCTCATTATTGTCTGTTACCACAACACATTCATGAGCATAAGATCGATGCGTAAATGCTAGATTTAATAAATTATAATCTTTTAAATCTATTTTTAGTTTTTGTACAAAAGAAAAAAGCTCCCTTTTTCTCTCTTCAGAGATATAGGGAGCTACTCCGACTTTAGCTTCTGCCATCGAAAAATAGTCCTTAGTCTATTTGACTATCAAGATACTCTACAGCATCTCTAACATATTCAAATTCATTAGCTTTTTCATCAGGAATGGTAACACCCATTTCTTCTTCAATCGCATAAATTAATTCATAAGTGTCAAGACTATCAGCACCTAGATCTTTTCTAAAAGATGCATCTAAAGTTACTTTAGATGGATCAACTTCCATTTTTTCAGCGATCAATTCTTTTACTTGATCAAAAGTCTTATTTTCCATTTTTAGCTCCTTGTCAAACTCTATTTATCGCTAGTGTCAATAACCTGTTCACCGCGATAATAGCCACATTTAGGACATACGCGATGTGGAAGAATCTTGCTACCACACATTGAACATATAGTTAATGTTGGTGCCTTAAGCTTCATATTCGCAGCCTTTCTTGATGCAGCTTTAGATTTTGAAGTTTTATATTTAGGTGTTGCCATTTTTTACCTCTTCGAGAATTTGATGATTTGTTGACGCTTATTGAACAATAACGAAAAGATTGAATAACGTCAACAACATTTGTTATGGAATTATAAAAATTATTTAGAATAATTTAAAGCATTATGTACTCTAAGTTTTACAACATTAACATCAAAGGGTTTTACTATCATATCAATAGCACCATTTCTCAAAGCTTCAGCTTCTAATGTAGGATCTGCGGTAATAACTACAACTGGTATTTTTGAAATAGTATCGTGATATTTATATTTTCTTAAAAATTCAAAACCATTCATTATTGGCATATTCATATCAAGAAGTATTATAGATACTTTACTATTGTGCAATAAAATATCCATAGCTTGCTCACCATTTTCGGCTTGTAAAATTATAAATTCATCTTCAAAATAATTTTGTAAAAGTTTTCTTGTAATAAAAGTATCATCAACAATTAACAAAAAAGGAGTTTCAGATATTGAATTATCTGCTAAATTTTCATTAGAATTTTG
>JAENWY010000236.1 GCA_016649775.1 Spirochaetaceae bacterium | reverse complement strand
TTAAATAAAAATAAAATTAAGGACATTGCTATAATTGGTCCAAATGCTAATAGTCGAAATGCATTAATTGGTAATTATCATGGAACATCTTCTCGATATATTACTCTTTTAGAAGGTATTCAAGATGAACTTTCAGATAGTGATATTAATATTCACTATTCAATTGGTTGTCACCTATCAAAGGATAAAATAGAGGGTTTAGCAAAAAAAGATGACAGATTATCAGAGGCAAAAGCTGCTGCTAATAATAGTGATTTAATCATCCTTTCTCTTGGACTTGATGAAACGTTAGAAGGTGAAGAGGGTGATGATGGAAATAGTTATTTCTCTGGAGATAAAGATGATATTAAATTACCAGCTTCCCAATTAAGATTAGTTGAGGCTATGGTTGAAACTGGCGTTCCTATTATTGTTGTTCTTCAAGCAGGTAGTTGTATTGATTTAACAATTCTTGATAAGTATGCAAATGCTATTCTTGATGTTTGGTATCCTGGTGCAAGAGGTGGTAAGGCTATAGCTCAACTTCTGTTTGGTCATAGAAGTCCCTCTGGCAAATTACCAATTTCATTTTACAAGTCCTTAGATAAAATGCCCAAATTTGAAGATTATTCAATGAAAGGTAGAACTTATAGATATGCAGATCAAGATAATATATTATATCCATTTGGATTTGGTTTAACATATAATAAATTAGAAATAACAAATGTATGTGTCAAGAAAATTGATGTAGATCATAACTATTTAGCAAAAGTATGTGTTAAAAATAATGGTAAGGCTATCCAAGATGAAGTTATTCAAGTTTATATAAAAGATAATAGTTCTTTTGCTGTGAAAAATGATAGTTTATGTGCTTTTGAACATATCATTGTTAATTCAAAAGAATCTAAATGCTATGAGATTGCTATTCCTACTTCAGCTTTTGAGGAAGTTGATAATGATGGAAATAGGGGTATTTATAACAATAAATTCTCTCTATATATTGGCTTTAGTCAAAGCGATAAACAAAGTGTAGCTTTAATGGGTGTGGCACCTGTTAAAGTTGAAATTGATTTCTAATAAAATATTATAATAAAATTAATAGGTATTTTCTTCTTTTTTTGAGTTGAAAATACCTTTTCTTTTTAAGGATATTTTTTAGATTTTGAATTGTCAAGTCAAGTGCAATGATGTTCCATAATAAACCTTAAAAGGACTTTTGTAACATAAACACTTTTTTTCTCTTATATTAAGTGTCATAACATCATTAGCTACTTCATCATCTGGATAACTGTTAATGTTAGCAATCTTGGAAATATACTCCCTTAATACTCCATTTGTATTTTCATTGGTTTCTCGCTCCACTAGTGCATGAGTGGAAGGGAAATAGAATTGAATACTTTCAAGTTTTTCTGTTACTAAAGCATATCGAGCAAATTCTTTTCCCTGTCGTGAGTTATAGCTTTTAGCCAACCTTTAGGTAGCCCATTGAGAGTAGCGGAATCATAGGAACACTGCTACAAGTATTATTTGCAACTGCAGTTAATATAATACCTTCTTCAAAACCTGCTCAATATAATTCAATGTGTTTAAAAGTTTTTTTAGCCGCACTATAAAAAACACCTTTAGAAATATCATCATCAATACAAATACCAATCAATGTTAATCAAATGATGTGATATATGTTTAATCCAATGGTAGTCTATGATGGAATAATTTTTTAACTTATATGATATATTTTTAACATAATTTACTGACGTCTAAAGAATTCTTTTACAAATTAGGTAATAATTTAACTATTTTTATACAGTATTAAAATTATTTTGTTTTCAGAATCTGACTCATAATGTAATCCCGAGAAGAAAGTAGATGATTTACTATAGCAGAGGTAGCAGTATCTTTGTCTCTATTAGCTAGAGCGGTTATAATAACTTTATGCTCATTTAAAGATTGTTCCTGACTTTTCATTAGACCTCTTTCATAGGTTCTTGAAATAAATCCTCTGCTATCTAATATCTCTTGCAGTTTAGGATTTCTAGAATATTTAATTAATAGTCTATGGAATCTTTTATCTGATTTAAGAAACATTCTTAGCTTTTCTTCATCAAAAGGTTCATCAAATTCATCAAAGGTATGAATTAATTCTTGAAGTTCTGCGTCAGTGGCTCTTTCGCAGCAAAGTCTTATTGCAATTCCTTCAATTCCTGCTCTTATTTCAAAGAGAAGTGCAAGTTCTTCTAAGTTGACTTCTCTAACAAAATATCCCTTTCTAGGAATTTCATCTAAATAGCCTTCGCCAACAAGTTTATTTAAAGCATCATTTACAGGCGTTTGACTAACATTAAATTGGTTGCATAGTTCAATTTTGTTGATTTTTTCACCAACAGGAAGATCCCCGTTGTTTAATAAATCCCTAATATGTTCATAAACATATTGCCTTAGTGCTTTGTTTTCAATTTTATTGCTCATTTTGCCTTTTCCTCAAGTAAACTTTTTAGTCTATTTCTTATTCCACCATCAACATGGTTAAACATTAGGTTTTCTACTCTATCTAATTCTTTATAACGAAGAGACTTTAATAGTTCTTTATGTTCATTATAGGAGCTTTCTAATGATTTTAATAGAAATTCTGACTGAACAATGGGTGTATATTTGCTTAATATTTCAACAATAAATTTGTTTTGGGATGCTATTTGAATAATTGTATGAAAGTCATAATCGATACTTATGTAGTTGGCTCTATCTCTTCTATCCATAGCACCTTTCATTTCAATTAATAAATCTTCCAATTCATCTATTTGCTGATCACTAATATGAACGGCAGCACCTCTTGCGCTAAGAGGTTCTAGCTTAGATCTGATATCAAAAATATGAAGTTTATCCTCAATTGAGAAATACCGTACATAGGCACCACGTCGTGTTTTAGATTCTACTAAAAGGTCACTTTTTAAACGTGAGATTGCTTGAAGCAAAGGTGTTCTTGAGACTCCTAATTCTTTAGCTAGATCTTCTTGAACTAGCTTTGTTCCAGCAGGCAATTCTCCAGATATAATCATGTGTTTAATTTTGTTATAAGCTTTTGTACTTAAATCGTCGAATACTGATTCTTCATTCAACATACAATATTTCCTTTTTATTATTATTCCTTTTTATTATTAGGTATAAATATCAAATAAGTCAACTGCAATAAATGTTATGTATTTTGACTCTGTTTTTTTGTTATTTTGGGAGATTTCCCACATTATCTATAATAAAATGATTGAGCCAAAATATATTAGAAAAGAACAAAAAATTACCTAAATCCTATGGAGCACATAAATATGTAAAAGAAAATATGCTCAAAGAAGATGGAGAACTAGTTGACGGAAAGGATTATGAATTGCTTTTTGATGATAAAAAAGTAGCTAGAGAGGAAG
>JAENWY010000022.1 GCA_016649775.1 Spirochaetaceae bacterium | reverse complement strand
GATATTTGTTGTTTGTTCCTAGTTGCATAATCTGAGTTTAAATAGTGTATTGAATTCAGTTTATTGAAAATAAAAAAAATTTATAAGTCAAAAATAAACCCCTTCACTCACCATAAGGTTTGCGAGGGGTTTGAGATTTTTGCATTTTGACATGCCTTTATTTCTCTATTATGTGTTAGATGTTAATTAAATAACAAATTATCTTCTATAACCACCACGGTCATTGTTTCTTGGTTTTGAAATTGCTTCGTTAACACGTAAGTTACGTCTATCAATTTCTTGACCGTCTAGTTGAGAGATTGCAGCATCTGCAGCATCATCTTCTTCTAATTCAACAAAGCCAAAGCCCTTTGAACGACGAGTTTCTCTGTCAATGATGATATTAGCACTGTTTACAGTACCGAATTGAGCGAATAGGTCTCTTAGACCATCTTCTGTTGTGTTGTAACTTAAGTTACCTACATAAAGTTTTTTTGCCATGTTTAGACATCCTTTAAAAATTAATTTGCTTGAAATAGTATTGTGCATAACTAGAGAATCTATTATCTATTAATCTTAAGGGTTCTAACACATTGCCGAAAGGAATAAAGAGAGTGAGAATATAGTAACTGCTACTTAAAAGCAATTAAAGAGTATCTCTTCTTGTTGTTATTGTCAATAATAGATTAAATTTTTATTTAAAATATTTGAATAGGCTCTATACTACTGTTTAAGTGTCTGAATGAGTCTTATTAAACTTTTTTTGATCATTAAATTGTTGTTTATTAAGGACTTGTTATATTTATTTTAAAATATAATCCAATTTTTTAATCATAACAATTACTACTATTAGTAATATTTTTTAGAAACTTAGTTAGTACGTATTATTTTTAGTGACTGAATCAATGTCCTCAAGCATACTACTTAGCATTATTAACTATTGGACAATCTTTTTTTATTATATAGGATGATTGTTGTTAATAAATTTCAATCTAATTGTTTTTTATAGTGACTATTATTTTTACTTTTTATCTTTTCTTGCATCTCTAATTTCTATATTTGCTTCTTCTTCCATAATCATCAACATGGTAGCTGCTAGTATAGTTGCCCAGAAATTTTGCTTTACAGGATTTTCTGGTTTTCCTGAAAAATTCTCTAGAGGAAAACGATCTTTGAGTGTTTTTATAGACATATTCTTCAACCCCTTTTGAACAAGAGTACTTTCAATTCTTCAGTATTATGAACCTAATCATTTGTAATAAAAGTTTCCAATTGCCTTGAAGGTATTACCCATTTAACAACTCTAACCTTATTCTTATTTTGTATTATTGATTCATCACAACCCATAGCTTTAGCATCAATTTTACAGTTAAACTTAGAGGATGTTTACTTGATTTAGATTGTCGACTGAATACATAACCAAATGATTCCCTGATGATAATTTTACATGACAATAAACAAGGGACTTTGGTGAATCTACATGGCTTGATTTTATGGCTTATATGCATAAAACAGGCGGGAGTTATAAATCCTTCAAAGCTTTTGTAATTGATTATCCACAAAATCCAACTATATAGATACTAGATGATTTTAGATTATATAGACTCACACTAAATAGTGTGAGTCTTTCTGATTGTATTAGTTTCAATGTTAAGGCTTAAAGAATTTTTATATATAGTTATATGATGGTAATGATGATTCTTTATTAAATAAGAATTTCCAAATTGGATTTTATGGATTTTATCGTATTGTTTCGATTGATTTAATTTTTTGTTTTTATGATTTTTACAGAGTTATAATAAAGCTCACATGTATTGTTTGTGTGAAAAATATGTTTAATAGAATATTTAATAAAAAAAATAAACCCCTTTACTTGCCTAAAGGTTTGTAAAGGGGGCTGAGACATTTGCATTTTAGATGCCTTTATGCTCTATAGTGTGTTGGATGTTAATTGAAGAAAATTATCTTCTATAACCACCACGGTCATTGTTTCTTGGTTTTGAAGTTGCTTCGTTAACACGTAGGTTACGACCATCATATTCTTGACCATCTAATTGAGAAATAGCTGCATCTGCAGCATCATCTTCATCTAATTCAATAAAAGCAAAGCCTTTTGAACGACGAGTTTCTCTGTCGATGATGATATTTGCACTGTTTACAGTACCGAATTGAGCGAATAGGTCACTTAGACCATCTTCTGTTGTGTTGTAACTTAAGTTACCTACATAAAGTTTTTTTGCCATGTTTGGACATCCTTTGAAAATTAATTTGCTTGAAATAGTATTGTGCGATAACTAAAGAATCTATTTTCTATTAATCTTAAGGGTTCCAACACATTGCCGAAAGGAATAAAGAGGGAGAGAATAGTAATTGCTACTTAGAAGCAATTGAATAATACTATGTCCTCTACTTGTTGTCAATAATGTAAAGCATATTAATTTATACTACTTGATAAAAATTCGTTTTTATTTCATTATTCAGGTATGGATAAAGATGTTTTAGGTTTAATTATAGCAATTTTAATGATTGCTTTAGTACTTTTTATAGTAATGGTTCTTAAAAAGAGAACAAATCTTAGTGATGAAATGTTAAGAAAAATTGTACATATCACAGTTTCCAACTGGTGGTTATTTAATTTATTCTATATTAAAAATCCTAATATAGCGTTAATTGCCCCAATAATCTTTATTTTTGTTAATTCAATTTTTGTTTTTAAACCAGATAGTGGATATAAATTTGGTTTTGCAAGTAGCCGTCGAAATATTGGGTTAGTTTATTTTCCATTATCTTTTTTGATACTGATTTACTTATGTTCCATTAATATTCTATCCTATACTGCAGGTACTATCGGAGCATTGTCTATGGGATATGGAGATGGCTTTGCCGCTCTAATTGGTTTAAAGTGGGGTAAAAGAAAAATTTCTAAACGAACTGGTGATAAAACTTATATTGGAACAATAGCTATGGCAATTATTTGTAATTTTGTTTCTTTAATTACTTTATTACTTTCTACCGATTTAGCCATTTCTTCAATTGTACTTATATCTATTATCATAGGAATAAGTGGTGCAATTATTGAATTAATAACACCTAAAAATTTTGATAATCTTAGTGTTCCTATATTTATTGCTTTAATTGCTAATGTATTGATATGATAGATAATTTAATGAAAGCCGGTTCTCTAAATTCAATTAATGGTCTTTTGGATTCTTATATAGTTAAGCTTCCCTATTTTTATCTAATTATAGTATTTATTCTAGTTCTAATTGCTATTATTTCCTACAAAACAAAACAATTAACTATTTCTGGAGCTATTTTAGCTGCTGTATTTGGGACTATTGTAACGCTTGCCTTCGGTACAGGGGGCTTACTTGTCTATATCTTTTTTATTGTTGCAGCAGGTGTGCTTTCAAAAATAAATGAAAATAATAAAATATATCAAGAAGCAGAGGAAATTCAAGAGAAAGGAAATCAAAGAGATGCTGCTCAGGTATTTGCTAATGCTGGAATTGTTTTTGTTTTAGCATTTATTTATATATTACAACCTTCTATTATAATACTAATTATATTTGGAGCTTCTGTAAGTGAGGCTGTTTGTGATACGGCTTCTGGAGAAGTTGGAATGTTATTTAATGGTAAAACAGTATCAATAATTACAGGAATTCCACAAAAAAGCGGCCTTTCCGGAGGAGTATCCTATGAGGGAACTCTCGGGGGTTTTGTTGCTGTTCTTATAACTGCAATGATTTGGTATACTTGTTTTTTTACAACAGGAATAACAACAATAACATATTTTTTTATAGTGACAGTAGCTGGATTTTCAGGATGTATGGTAGATAGTTTATTAGGAGCTTCCATACAAGCTCATTATTATGATAATCAAACTGATAAACTAACTGAGAAATCTCATAATGAAGAAGGTCATGCACTTCCTCTTGTTAAAGGAAATGCCTTTTTTGATAATGATAAAGTTAATTTTTTTAGCAATTTATTTAGTGTAATATTTGCTTTATTAATTTCATCACTTATATTATAGATAAAAACAAAGTAAAGAAAATTATTTACTAAGGCTTGCCCTTAGCTTAATTTGTTAGTATTTTTTATTACAAAAGGGGTTTTCCCCTTTTAATTATAAAAAAAGATAAATAATATTTATTAAAATATTTAAAGAGAGGATTTAAAATAATGGCAAAACAGCTACAATTTGGTGAAGAATCACGAAAATCTTTAGTAAATGGTGTTGAGAAGATTTCTCGCGCAGTAATGACTACATTAGGCCCTAAGGGCAGATTAGTTTTATTAGACAAAAAGTTTGGTGCTCCAACTGTTACAAAAGACGGTGTATCAGTAGCACGTGAAATTGAGTTAGAAGATCCCTTTGAAAATATGGGTGCACAACTTCTTAAAGAAGTAGCTACAAAAACTAATGATGTTGCAGGTGACGGTACCACAACAGCGACTGTTCTTGCTTGGTCAATTATCAAAGAAGGTATGAAGAGTGTAGCTTCTGGTGTTAATCCAATGGGTATTCGTCGTGGTATTGATATAGCTGTTGCAGATGCTATTAAAGAAATTAGCAAAATGTCTAAAGCTATAAAAGATAAAGAAGAAATTGCTCAAGTTGCTACTATCAGTGCAAACAACGATAGAACAATTGGTGATGAAATCTCTAATGCAATGGAAAAAGTTGGTAAAGATGGTGTTATCACAGTTGAAGAGTCAAAAACTTTTGAAACAACAACTGACTTTGTTGAAGGTATGCAATTTGATAGAGGTTATTTAAGTGCTTATTTCTGTAACAACAGAGAAACAATGACTTCAATTTTAGAAGATCCATTCATTCTTGTTTATGATAAGAAAATTTCAAACATGAAAGAATTACTTCCAGTTCTAGAGAAAATAGCTCAAACAAATAAACCTTTATTAATTATTGCTGAAGATGTTGAATCAGAAGCATTGGCTACACTTGTAGTTAACAGTGTTCGTGGTATTTTAAATGTTGTTGCTGTTAAAGCTCCTGGTTTTGGAGATAGACGTAAAGCAATGCTTGAAGATATTGCTATTCTTACTGGTGGACAATTAATTAGTGAAGAAATTGGACTAACCTTAGAAAATGCAGATTTAACAATGCTAGGCAGAGCTAAGAGCGTTAAAGTTGGTAAAGAAAACACAACTATTATTAACGGAGCTGGTAAAAAGAGCGATATTGAAGATAGAACTGCTCAAATTAAAGCTCAAATCATGGAATCTACAAGTGACTATGATAAAGAAAAACTACAAGAAAGACTTGCAAAACTTGCAGGTGGTGTAGCTGTTGTTAATGTTGGTGCTGCAACTGAAACCGAATTAAAAGAAAAGAAACACAGAGTTGAAGATGCATTAAGTGCAACTCGTGCTGCTATTGAAGAGGGTGTTATCCCTGGTGGTGGTGTAGCTCTAGTTCAATCTATTATTGCTCTAGATAATAAAGACTTTAGTGGAATGAGTGAAGATGAAAGAATTGGTTATAAAATTGTTCGTCGTGCTCTAGAAGAACCAATGAGACAAATTGCACAGAATGCTGGACTTGATGGTTCAATAATTGCTGACAAATGTAAACATAGTGAAAAAGGCATTGGTTTTGATGCTTCTGCAATGGAATGGGTAAATATGGTAGAGCATGGTATTCTTGATCCTATGAAAGTTACTCGTTGTGCTTTGCAAAATGCAGCATCTATTGCACAGTTAATTTTAACTACAGAATGTGCTATTACTGATATTCCATCTAATGATTCACCTGCTGGTGGTCAAGGAATGGGAGGAATGGGAGGAATGATGTAACCATCATTTAGGCCTGTTTAAATCATGGGGCTTCGTTTATTCGAAGTCCTTTTTGTGATTTTAGCCATTTATCTAGGATATAAAAAAGTATTTCTTGACTATCTCTAGTCTTACATGGTATTTTAAATTTCATTGATAAACTATCAAATAGAGTGAATTATTTCACTTTACCTAATTTTTAGGAATATTTTAGTTGAAATTAATCTTTTGGTTAATTTTGAATTATAAAAGGAAGGTCTAACATGATTTCATTGTTAACACTTTTGGGTACTTTAGGTACTACCGGATCTAGCGCTGGGACTTCAGGCTCTATGGCTACCTCTTTAATTACTTTTGCCCTTATTATTGTAATTATGTATTTTCTTATCATTCGTCCACAAAGAAAGAAAGATAAAGATGCAAAAGCACTGGTTAATTCAGTAGCAAAAGGTGACAAAGTTGTAACAATTGGTGGTATCCATGGTACTGTTGTAGCTGTACGTGAAAAAACTGTTGTTGTAAAAGTAGATGATAATTCTCGTATTGAGTTTACTAAGGGTGCTATCAGTACAGTTATTTCAAAGAAAGGCGCAGTAAAACCTTCAGCAAAGAAAAAATCTAAAGCGGTAGCTATAGAGGCTAAAGAAGAAACTGATGATGAAGTTTCTGTTGAAACAACAGATGAATCAGATAAAAAAAATAAATAATATTATCAAACGTTACGATTGGAGAAAGTTATGAAAAAACGTGATCGACTGATCATAGTTCTTTTGGTTTTTTTGATGTGTGGTTATTTCTTGTATCCTACTATGAAGTGGTATACAGCTGTTCCTCAAGCAACCAAAGATCTCGCAAGTGGCTCAAATGAGCAAATTAGGGAGTATGCCCGTGGGCAGGCTACCAGGGATCTTCGTACTATCAAGGATTTAGTTGTAAGTGATGCTAGTACTGAGGTACCAGCTGAATTTACTTACCTTGAGGCAAATGCGAAGACAAACTATAAAGCTATGAAGAAAAATGTTCCTTCTTGGAATATTGAAACTTTATGTGCCGGATTCTACACTGAGAAAGATATGTTTGATACTATTGAACAACATTATCGTTCTACCATTGTTGAGGTTAAGAACTTAAGTAATAATGTATTACAATTAGGTCTTGATTTGAAAGGTGGTATGAGTATTCTTTTAGATGCAGATACTTCAGCATATGAAGTGAAAGTCGGAAAGAGTATTTCATCTTCAGAACTAAAAACTTTAGTTAACCAAGATATTGAAATTCTAAAAAATAGAATTGACCAATTTGGTGTAAGTGAGCCTGAGATTAGATTACAAGGTGATAATCAAATTCTAATTGAAATCCCTGGTGCCTCTGATCCTGAAAGAGTTAATTCATTCTTACAAGGAAAAGGTTCTTTATTATTCCAAATTGTAGATCAAGAATTAACAACTAAATTAAATGATTACTTTACACAGAATCCAACTGAAGCTTATAGTGAAACTGGTGCTATTCAACAACCTGATTTCTTGCCTGCTGGTAAAGTTGCTGTAGGTTATTACACAAAAGATTCATATGGTATTGATGAATTGAAACAATTTGTTGTATTAGATAGTGAAGTTGGTCTTGATGGTATTCACTTAGAAAGTGCTCAAACTGGAACAAATGGTATTACAGGTCAACCTGTAGTTAATTTCCATCTTGATTCAGCTGGTGGAGATGCTTTCTATAAATTCACATCAACTCATGTAAGTGAGTCTATGGCTGTTGTAATGGATGGTAAAGTTAAATCTATAGCAACAATTAACGAACCAATTAGACAAGATGTTCAAATCTCAGGATTCTCAAATACAGAAGCTTCCGATTTAGCTATTGTATTAAGAACAGCAGCTCTTCCTATTGAATTGATTGTATCAAGTCAACAGGCTGTCGGTGCTACTCTTGGTGAAGATGCTGTAGCAGCTGGTCTTAAAGCTATTCTTATTGGTTTATCATTAGTTGTATTATTCATGTTTGTATATTATGGTTTAAGTGGTTTAGTCGCCGATTTAGCTCTAATATTTAACTTAGTAATAATGCTTGCTGTATTATCTGCACTGCACTTTACTTTAACATTAACTTCTATTGCTGGTCTTATATTAACTTTAGGTATGGCCGTTGATGCTAACGTTATTATTTATGAAAGAATCAGAGAGGAACTTGCACTTAAGAAGAGCTCTCAGGCTTCAATTAGAGCTGGTTTTGGTAAAGCTTTCTGGACAATTATGGATGCTAATATAACCACAATTATCGCAGCGATTGTACTATCTCAACTTGGTTCAAGTAGTGTTAAGGGTTTTGCTAATACATTAGCTATTGGTATTATTAGTTCCTTATTTACTTCATTATTTGTATCTCACTTAATCTTTGATGCAACAGTTACAGATAAAGAAGGTGCAAAATTACATATGGGTAGGAGAAAAAAATAATGTCAAAGAAAAATCTTCCTGTAATTAAAGTACGTTTTATTGCACTAACTGTTTCAATTGTAATGATCTTAATAAGTGTTTTTTCAATGACAATTGGTGGTGGTTTTAATACTGGTATTGACTTCGAAAGTGGTTTGAGCCAACGTATTCAAGTAGCTCCAGTTGGTCTTGAAGTAACATATAACGGTTCAAGTGCTGTTGAAATAGCATTAGAAAGTAATTTTGTCACTATAACAACTCGTAGTGATGCTGGTGCTTTTAAAAATACATTCAGTGCAATTGAATATCCAACATCAGCTGATTTAGCTAAGGCTTTAGAAACTGTAGATGGTGTTAGTGTAAATGTAGTTAATGGTTCATTAGCAACAGGAAAAATACTATCTGGTTATGGTTTTCCTGCAACACTTAATAAAGATATTACTTCATTAAACTTTGAAGGTAAGTCTGGAGAAGTAGTAGTAGCTATTGATGTAGTTAGAGCAGCTTTAAGCGATTTATCTGGTGTACAAGTTCAAACTGTTGGAAATTCTGATTCTCAGATTTTCCAAGTAAGAATTGGTACAAAAGAAGGAGATACTCAATCTTCGATGGAAAAATCAGTTAATGGAGACCTTGCAAAAGCGTTCACTGCTGAAGGATTCGTTGTATTAGAAAGTAACTTTATTGGTCCTAAGTTCTCAAATTCATTGATTTCTGGCTCAATTTTAGCAGTATTTGCTGCATTAGTATTAATTCTAATTTATGTTTGGATTCGTTTCAAAATTGCATATGCTCTTTCAAGTATTATTGCATTAACACATGATGTATTAATTCTACTAGGATTTATTGCATTATTTAAATTTGAAGTATCAAGTACTACAATTGCTGCAGTATTGACTATAATTGGTTATTCGTTAAATGCAACAATCGTTATTTTTGATAGAGTACGTGAAAATCGTGGCTTGATGAAAGGCATAGAGATAAATGAAATAATTGAACATAGTGTAACTCAAACATTATCTCGTACTATTTTATCAAGTTTAACAACTGTATTAGCTGTATTACCATTAGCACTTCTTGCAACTGGAAGTATCAGATTATTTGCAGTTGAAATGATGTTTGGTATTGTAGTTGGTACATATTCTTCTAACTTTATTGCTCCTTCTTTCCTTTATTGGATTTCAGCTGCTTTAGAAAAGAAAAAAAATAAAAGATAATTAGTTAATTTAATTATTTTATATAAATAATTCCCCTTATTCGAGTATTTTACAATGGTTCTTATAATATGGGTGGTGTATTTTTCACCTATCCACATATAT
This sequence comes from Spirochaetaceae bacterium, assembly GCA_016649775.1. Lineage (GTDB taxonomy): Bacteria > Spirochaetota > Spirochaetia > Sphaerochaetales > Sphaerochaetaceae > Pleomorphochaeta. The sequence continues at coordinate 6,940 of JAENWY010000022.1, read as the reverse complement.
GATTCCCTGTATTTTTATTCATTTAAGGGGATTTTTATATACTAATTCATTTAATATTTTTTTATCTGTTTGCTAAAAAGATAAAAAGCTAGTATAATTTTATAAAGAAATTAATATATGGAGTAATTTTTTGAAAATAATAATGTCTAAATACCTAAGTTATTGTAGTGGCGTATCTAGTGCAATGCAAAAAATGTATAACTCTATTCAATGGGGAAAAGAAAACAATAAAAAAGTTTATTCTCTAGGGAATTTAATTCATAATAATCGAGCTATTCAAAAGCTTAATGATTTAGGAGTTATTGTTCTTGAGGAAAAAGATATTGCTACTGCAATACCTGGTATTATTGTTCTTCGAGCTCATGGTGTTAGGGATGATTTATTACGGTGGATTTTAAAAAAAGGCTTTATAGTCGTTGATGCTACTTGTCCAATTGTTATACAAGAGCAAAATTTTATTAAAGAAGCTGATAAAAAGTATCATATTGTTATTATTGCCAAAAAGAATCATCCAGAAGCTGAATTCCTTTACAGTGTTGAAACTTCCCATACTAAATCATTAGTTTCTGATGTAGCTGATTTAGATAATTTAGAAAATGAAAAGCCTTTGTTTGTAGTTATGCAATCAACCTTTCCCTTAACAATGGCAAAAGTTATATACGAAAAATTGTATAAGTTGAAAAATGATAAACGAGAGGTTGTTATTGCAAATTCGCCTTGTGCTAGTACAAAAAGAAGACAAATAGAAATAGAGGCTCTTTCAAAATCCACGGATTGCATAATAGTTATTGGTGGAGAAAATAGTTCAAATACTAATAGTTTAAAATTGCATGCAGAAAATTTTGGAAAACCTGTATATCGAATTAATTCAAAGGAAGAAATCCCCCATTCTTTGTTAGGTGTAAAGAGGATAGGAATTGCTACTGGTACATCAACACCCACATTTATTATAGATGAAATTTTAGAAACTTTAAGAGGAGCATATAGTGAAACATAAGATTCCGATTCCAACAATTAAGAGATTTCCGTCTTACTTGAGATTGATGAAAAAATATAATGAAGAAGGTCGAGAGACTATTTCTGCTACAATTTTGGCAAAAGATTTAGGATTAAATCCAATTCAAGTCAGAAAGGATTTATCATTTTCAGGAATTGAAGGTAAACCAAAAGTTGGATTCAACGTTGTTGATTTAATTGAATCTCTTACATATTCCCTTGGATGGGATAATGTAACTGATGCTATAATCATTGGTGCAGGTAATCTTGGAAAAGCTTTGATATCATATGAAGGCTTTGATAATTATGGTTTTCAAATTGTTGCAGCCTTTGATAAAGATCCTGCTAAAAGTGGTGTTTTTGTAGGAAAAGTTGAAATAAAACCTTTAGTTAAAATGGAAGAGTATATTATTGAAAATAGAATTAATATTGCTATTTTAGCAGTACCTGTTCCTCAAGCTCAGGTTACAGCCGAATTATTAGTTAAGTGCGGTATTAAAGCTATTTGGAGTTTTGTTCCTACTGATTTAAGATTACCAAGTAGAATTGCAGTTCAGAGAACTGATCTTGCAACTCACTTTGCTATATTAGCACAAAAACTTAGAACAAAAATTGATAATAAAGAAAATCTTCCAGATGATGAGTGGTAGTCTAAATTAATAATATGGAGGTAATATTAATTTAGTATAATATGATTTGGCAAAAAATTAAAACAATCAAAATCAAAGGATAGTAAAATGAACAAGGTTAAAGTAGAACTGTGTATGGGGAGTTCATGTTTTGCTCGAGGTAATTCCAAAGCTTTAGAGAATATGGAAAACTATATTAGTGAAAATAATTTAGAAGATTATGTGGAATTAGTAGGCCATTTGTGTTTAGCCAATTGTAAAAATGGCCCAAATATTAAAATTAATGGGAATTCTTTTGAAGGACTTGATCCTGATTGTCTTGTAGATCTTGTTGAACGAGAATTAAATAAATAGGGGCTTTAGATGATACATCCGATTTATACAGAGTTAACTGAATGCCGAGATTGCTATAAATGCGTCAGAGCTTGTCCTGTTAAAGCTATCCAAGTTAAAGATGGAAATGCAATTATTATACATGAAAGATGTATTTACTGTGGTGTATGTGTTGATGTTTGTCCATCTACTGCCAAAAAAATTCGTTCCGATTTATCTCGTGTTAGAATGTTTATGAAGAGTGGTGCTCCTATGTATTGTTCATTAGCCCCCTCTTTTTCAGCAGAATTTCAAGGAAATGAAGACGCTGTCTTAGTGGCACTTGAGAAATTAGGATTTTCCTTTATAAGTGAAACTGCAATTGGGGCTGCACTTGTAAGTGCTAGCATAGATGAATATTCAAAAAATCATAATGGGAATTGTCCTTGGATATCAACAGCATGTCCTTCTGTTGTTGATCATGTTAATAAATATTATCCTTCTTTAAGAAAAAATCTCTCTCCTCTTCCTTCTCCTTTACAAATGCATTGTGCTTATCTTAGAGAAATTTACGGAGAAAATATAGGAATTGTATTCATTGGTCCTTGCATTGCAAAAAAAAGTGAGGCTGATTCTCATCCTGGTTATCCTAATTATTCATTAACTTTTGATGAATTTAGGACATGGCTAAATGAAGACAAACTTAATTTAAATGAATTAACTCTTCGTTTAAATTCAAATCTTGAAACACGGCCTCGTTTTGTTCCTGCTAAGGCAGCGAGGACAACAGCTTATTCAATTGAAGGTGGTATGATTTCATCCCTTTCTTGTGGTGATAATGTTTATCAAGATGTTGCTGTTGCTGCAAGTGGAAATAAGCAAATTGAATCTTCTCTCGATAATCTATTAACTTCAGAACCCCTAGATACTTTTTTAGAGCTATTATCTTGTGATGGTGGATGCATAAATGGACCTGGTACACAAAAAGATAGAAGTATATCTAAGAAAAAGAAAGCTTCAGTTGAATATACTTCAAAAAGAATTAAAGAAGGAAATTTATTTAGCATTCCTCATGACTTTGTTTTAAAGGCTCTTGATGAAGGATATGGCTTATTAAAAGTAAGTGTTAATGCTGACAGATGTTTTGTAAAAAAGAAATATAGTGAAGAACAAATAAAAGGAGCCTTAGAAAGTTTAGGTAAATATGTTGAAGCCGATCAGTTAAATTGTGGTGGTTGTGGTTACAATTCATGTAGAGATATGGCGATTGCTTTTCTTGAAGGAATGGCTGAAGGTGAAATGTGCGTAACTAAAATGAGGAAAGAAGCTCAAACAAAGATTGATGTTCTATTAAGAACTATTCCTCTTGGTGTTGTTATGGTCGATGATAAATTAAATATTGTTGATTGTAATTCGATTTTTATATCATTATTCGGTGATATGGAAGTTGAAATAGATGAGGATATATTGAGTTTAATTGGTGGACTTCCTTTAGAACGATTTGTTTCTTTTACTGATAAGTTTAGAGAACAATTTAACAGAAAAAAGAGTCAACAATATAGGCTAAGACATAATGGTAAGTTCTTACGTGTTTCCTTCTTCTCAATTGAAAATCATCAATTAGTTGGTGCTATTTTTGAAGATGTAACTTCTCCTACTGTTAGAAGAGAGACTGTAGTAAATAAGGCTGAAGTAGTTATTCAAAGGAGTTTGCAAACTGTACAACAGATTGCTTCTCTGTTAGGTGAAAATGCCGCAGATACTGAGATTACCTTAAATTCTTTGATTGAAGCCTTTCAAGTTCCTTCATCAAGCGAGGAAGATGGTTTTACAATTGACAATGAGGAGGATTTACTGTGAACGACATTTTTATAGATGTTGATTATTCGCAAGTTTATAAACATGGACAGAAAATTGGTGGAGATGTATTTCTCTTAAGTAGAAATCCTGATAGAAATCAAATTGTTGCTATTTTAAGTGATGGCTTGGGTTCTGGTGTAAAAGCAAACGTGCTAGCATCATTAACCGCGCATATGGCTCACAACCTAAGTTTTTCACCAATGGATTTGACTCACTCCGCTAAGATAATTATGGATACACTTCCTGTATGCAAGGAAAGAAAAATTAGTTATTCAACATTTTCTATAGCAGATATTAGATATGATAATACAGCAGAGAAGATTATTGTTAACTTTTTAGAATATGACAATCCTCCTGCACTTTTCTTTCAAGGACCAAAAAATATTCCTTGGACTGGCGAAACTATTGATTTACAAAGAAAAGGTGCATTTAAGAAAGAACTGTTACATAGACAAACTTTTAATCTTGAAATAGGTGATAGATTATTGATGTTAAGTGATGGTGTAACACAATCCGGATTAGGCTTAAGTATGCCCCTTGGCTGGAGAATTGGAGGCGTTAATAAATTTATCGAGAGAACACTTGAAAATAATACTGAGATTAGTAGTAAAAGTTTAACAAAAGCAATTGTTAATAAAGCTTTAAATCTTGATGGTTTTACCTCACGTGATGATATTACTTGTTCTTGTATTTATGTTAGAAAGCCAAGAAGAACACTCATTGTTACAGGACCTCCTTTTTCGAAGGAATCTGATGTAATTTTAGGTGAAAAAATAAAAGCTTTTAATGGCAAAAAAATTGTTTCCGGTGGTACTACTGCATTAATTGTAAGTAGGTTATTTGATAAAAAACTTAAAGTGGATTTGACTTGCTGGTCTTCGGAGGTTCCTCCTGCTTCAAATATGGAAGGCATTACCTTAGTAACAGAAGGAATGCTTACATTAAGTAAGGTAGCAACCCATTTAGAAGCAAAGACACCTGTATATGATTTACCAAATGATCCTGTAAAGAAATTTATTGAAATTATAGAAAATAGTGATCAGGTTCATTTTATTGTAGGAACTAAAATTAATGAAGCTCATCAAGATCCAAATATTCCTGTTGAAATAGGGATTAGAAGAACTATTATAGGAAGATTAAGAAAAGCACTTGAGGATAATTATTTAAAAGAAACTTCTCAAGAATACTTATAATATAGAAATGCATAATACTTTAAATAAGAGAATAAATATTGTAGACTTACGAACAATATAAGATATGGAGAAAAATATGAAAAAAAGAGATAAACTACTTGTCAAGATTTGTGTAGGTACATCATGTTTTGTGCAAGGTGGAGCAGATTTATTATTATATAATGATTTCTTAAATCCTGAATTACTTGACAGATTTGAATTTGAAGGATGTTCATGTCTTGAGGCTTGTAAAGCTGTAAATGATGCAGATGTAGAATCAAAACCACCATTTGTTATGATCAATGGTAAATTACATGGAAATATGAATTCTGATAAACTAAATAAATTACTATCAGACGAAATCTAGAAAAGAAAAGAAAGATATAAAGAAATTAGTTATTAAAAACAAAACAAAACGGACGGAATAACATATGTTAGATATGAACAATCAATATACTCGTATTAAAAGTAGAGTATACACAATGGTCCTTAAATCGTTTTTTAATGGAACATTAGAAGAGGATATTGATAAAATACCTTTTTTAATAATTCCTAAAGATACAGATCCTATAAGATGTTGCATATACAAGGAGAGAGCAATGATTCGTTATAGAATCATGGCTTTCATGGGTGTAAATATCGAAAAAGATGATGATGAGATGAAACCTTTAAGTGAATACTATAGAGAAATTATGCACAAAAGTATTCCATCTGCTCCTGTTATTACTACTATTAGTACTGCATGTAGTAGTTGCCCACATGATCAGTATTTAATTAGTGATGCTTGCCGAGGTTGTTTAGCTCGTCCTTGTTATGTTAACTGTCCTAAAAATGCAATTTCATTTGCTAATGGAAAAGCTCATATTAATGCAGAATTATGTATTAGATGTGGTAAATGTATGGATGTTTGTCCTTTTCATAGTGTTTTACATATACCTGTACCCTGTGAAGCTGCTTGTCCTGTTGATGCTATTAAAAAGAATAATAAAGGCGTTGCTATTATTGATTATACTAAATGTATTAGTTGTGGTAAATGTACAAGAAGTTGTCCGTTTGGTGCGATTGTAGAAAGATCAGGTTTGTTTTCAGCTTTAAAGTTATTACAAGGGAAAGATAAAGTCGTTGCTATGATAGCTCCGGCTATTGATGGTCAATTCCCTGGAAATCTTGGTCAAATCAAACAGAGTTTATTACAAGCTGGTTTTGATGAAGTTGTTGAAGTTAGCGAAGGTGCTAATATTACAGCAATAAAAGAAGCAGCGGAAGTTGTAGAAAGGATTGAGGGTGGAGAAGACTATATGACTACGTCCTGTTGTCCTTCTTACATGGAATTGGTAAATAGACATCTTCCTTTTTTAAAAGAAAAACGCTCTACAACTTTATCCCCCATGGGTTATATCGCAAGCATGGTGAAAGAAAAAGATCCTACCTGTAAAACTGTTTTTATAGGACCCTGTCTAGCTAAAAGAATTGAAGGTGTTAGATTAAATACCGTTGACGCTGTTATTACTTTTAGTGAATTAGCCGCTTTATTTATGGCTAAAAATATTGATGTTCGAGAAGTCGAAGCTTCTGATATGGGTGATACAACTTCATTTGAGGATTGTAGAGAATTTGCAGTATCTGAAGGGGTTGCAGGATGTGTAGTTCATAGATTACAAGAAGGTGTAACTCTTCGACCAATGTATATTAATGGGCTTGATGCTAAAACTTTTAGAGGAATGAAAATTTGGCCCAAAAGAGCACCAGTTGCGAATTTGGTAGAGGTTATGGTATGTGAAGGTGGTTGTATTAATGGCCCTGGCACTATTGTAAGTCCAAAATTAGCTTTAAAACTTAGAGGTGGCAAAGCTACAGCTCCAGCTAAGGCTGTTAGGAGTTAAAAAAATGAGTAATGAATCTTCAGTACTAGAAACACTTTTGGGTCATTGGAACAATAATATTGCTATTCGCTATAGTGAATTATCAAAT
>JAENWY010000143.1 GCA_016649775.1 Spirochaetaceae bacterium | reverse complement strand
ATACTTATAGCGTGATAAGATAATTTATCCATATATTATAAACATAACAGGAATTCTTTAGATTTTAATCACATGACTACTAAATAGTTCTATTTACCAATATTTATCTAAAATAACAAAAATTGAGATATTTAGTCAAGTTTGCATTGTGTGACGAAAAATGTATTTAATAAATGCATGAAGAAGTATAGAATAATAAATCACTTATTGAATTTGATATTCAAACAAAAAAGTATTAATAAAATAAAGAATCAAAATGGATATTATGATTTACTTAATCATTCCAATATTAATATTAAAAACATAGATAATTTACTAAATTCTGTGTTATTCTTCTGTGGCGGCTTTAATATTGCTTTACCAAACAGATAACAGTCTTTGGGTAAATATTTTATTTAGTATATAATTAACAAAGTTATCCTTTGAATGTCACGAAGATCCATTATTATTGTAATATTTTAAAAAAACCTCAATAAATTTACTGAGGTTTTTTTCAATGCTCACAACTTAAGGAATAACTAGTATATCTTTTATGTAATAACAGTATATTTATTGCTTTAATGTAGGATATCTATCATCAGAAGCACACGTAATGTGCTTAAGTTGTGAACATTGGTTTTTTTTATAGATTTTGAAAATACTATTTATTATATTTTAAATAATTTGCTCTAGAAGCCTCTAGATGAACTCTCATTAATCTAGCAGCCTCATCTTCATTATGTTGAAAAATAGCATTTAAAATATTTCTATGATAATGCATAAGCAATTCACTATTACCATCATCTTTAAGAGTAATTTTAATTAAAGACATTAAAAACATATTATATGCAGTTATAATCGAGGTTAATACAGGATTCCTAGCAGAATTTACAAGATGTTGATGAAATGAATTATCTGCAGTTGCATACTCTCCATCCATAATTGAACATCTTTCCATAGTTTCTACACAAGCTTGCATTTTAGATATGTCTTTAGGCGTAGCTCTTTTAGCAGCCTTTCTAGCACAAGGTATTTCAATTATTTCTCTAACCTCAAATAAATCCATATCATCAACATCGTTTATTGAAAACATGTCGACCATAGATCTAGTTAAAACATTAGAGCTATTATTTACTATTTTTATACCCTTACCTTGAATTCTTTTTACAAAGCCTCTAACTTCAAGAGACTTAACAGCCTCTCTAGTCGTTGCCCTTGAAACAGAAAGTTTTTCACAAATTTCTCCCTCACTTAAAAGATATCCTTTTTTAGAATAATCTCCAGAGAGAATCATATCTCTTATTTTTTCTTGCGTTTCATCTACTAAAGTCAAGTTATACCTCAAACTATTTATTTGTTTAATAATAATCATATGACTAATAAAAAGCAATAATTAGAACTTTATCCTATTCGATATTTTTCGATTAATTCTCTGTTAATATCAATACCAAGTCCTTCAAATTCAGGTAAATGAATATATCCATCTTCAATAATTAATTTATTTTTATTAATCTCTTCTCTAAAAATATTCTCTGTTCTATCAAGTTCTAAATAAACAGGTGGTACAACAAGAGCTTCTGGAAAATCAGGCATTGCAAAACAAGCATTTATTCCAACAGCTACAGCAATTCCACTACCCCAAACATGAGGATAACATTGTATATTTTCAACCTTTGCTAAAGTCATTATTCTATTAAAAGCAGTAAGACCACCGGTGATACTACAATCTGGTTGTAAAATATCAACACAACGAGAATCAATTAACTTTTTAAATCCATAAGCAGTAAATTCAGCCTCTCCACCACTAATTGGTATAGTAGTATTAGCCTTTACTTCTTGATAACCTTTTATATCTTCTGGTGGAACAGGTTCTTCTATCCAACTAATATCAAAAGGCTCAATTCCTTTAGCAAGTTTAATTGCATTCATAGCATTATATGCATGATTTGGATCAACCATTAATTCAATATTTGGCCCGATAGCTTCTCTAACACTTTGAACCATCTTAATATCATCAGCTACACCAAATCCAATTTTCATCTTAATTGCACGAAAATCAGCTTTTGCATAGGAGACTGCTTCTTCAACTAGTTCTCTTGGATCTTGATTTAATGCAGTATGATAAAGACCTGTTGCGTAAGGAATAATTGTTTCACGTCTTGCTCCACCCATTAGGGTATAGACAGGTAAATGAACACATTTACCTTTTATATCCCAAAGAGCATTATCTACAGCACTAAGAGCTTCAATACATGAACCTTTTTGTCCATTATCTCTTAATTTGTTGTACAATTCATCCCATATTTTTTCACTGTCAAAAGGAGTTTGTCCTATCAATATAGGAGTGTATACATTATCTAAAACGCTTTTATTAATAAAAGCATTTCCGAAGGCCTCTCCCCAACCACTTAGACCATCATCACATATAATCTCAACAATCATAATAGTTCTTGCGTTATACCAAGCTTGGGAATAACAAAAACTTTTATGGCCTAACTTTTGAGAAACAATATATGTTTTAACTTCTTTTATTTTCATTACTTTTGCCCTTTCTAATTAAACAGTTTTTCTTGCTTTGTTACTCATAATAGTTCTTAATGCAGGAATAACTAAGGATATAATAATTAATACAAAGAAGAACCAACAAATACCAGTTGAAAGGAATGTAGATACATCTCCGTTACTCATTAATAAACTTCTTCTAAAATGACTCTCTGCCATAGGTCCTAAAATTAGTCCCAATACTGCAGGAGAGGAAGATATATTAACTTTATTTAAGAAATATCCTAATATACCAAATGCTAACATAATAATTACATCGAAGATGTTATTATTTAAGGCATAAGATCCTACAAAACATAATAAGAAAATAATAGGTATTAAAATTTGTTTAGGAATTGATAATACTTTTGCAAATAATCTTAAACTATTAATACCTAATATAAACATAAAGATATTAGCAATAAACATTCCGATAAATATAGCATATACAATTGGGCCATTATTTTGGAATAGTAGAGGTCCTGGTTGCAGACCTTGTACTGTTAATGCACCAATCATGATTGCAGCTACAGCATCTCCAGGAACACCTAGTGTTAACATAGGTATTAATGCTCCACCGGTTACACCGTTGTTTGCAGCCTCTGGTGCAGCAATTGCCTCTGGTATTCCTGTTCCAAATTTCTCAGGAGTCTTTGATAAATTCTTAGCTTGTCCATAAGATATGAAAGCAGCTATATCTGCTCCTGCTCCAGGAATACAACCAACAAGAGTTCCGAGAGAACCAAATCCTAAACCACTTTTTATAATAACTCCCCAGTCTTCTCTTTTTGGGAATACATGGTCTATCTTCTGATTTACTACTGATTTTTGTTTAATTTCTTCTACACTAATAAATGCTTGGCTCATTGCAAATAGTCCAATCATTACGGGAATGTAGTTAACGCCACTAAGTAAGTTCATGTTTTTGAAAGTAAATCTCATTGTTCCTGTGATACTATCAATACCAACAGTAGCAATTAAGATACCAAGAGTTCCAACAAGGATTCCCTTTGCCATAGATTTACCTGAGATTGATGTTATAATACATAATCCAAAAACAGCTAACATAAAGAACTCTGGTGAACTAAATTTTAGAGCAAATTTTGCAAGTTGTGGTGAAACTAATAAAAGATATACACAACTAACTATACCACCAATAAATGATGAACTTGTTGAAATACCTAAAGCTCTACCGGCCTCACCTCTTGATGCCATCTTATAACCATCAAGTGCTGTTGCCGCAGAAGCAGGAGTTCCTGGGGTATTTAATAATATTGCAGATATTGATCCACCATATATTGCTCCAACATAAACACCGATTAATAATAATATACTATTTGCAGCGCTCATTCCAAAAGTTAGAGGAAGTACTAAAGCAACACCCATTGTTGCTGTAAGACCGGGTAAACAACCAATACAAATACCACCGGCTACGCCAAGCAGTATGTTTAATAAAACTAAAGGTTGCATAACAATTAATAAAGCTTCTTGAATCATAAGTTATTTCCTCCCTGTTAAAATAGAATACCAAATCTAAATGGTACGTGTAAAATCTTTGTAAATAAGAAAAACACAATGGCAACTATTATGGTTGCTATTAGAATTCTTTTTATTAATTTATATTCTCCAAACCAGGTAAAAAATGCATACAACATAAAAAATGATGCTACACAAAATCCAATGTAGTACATACCTAATAAATAAAGTATTAAAATACCCATTGATATATATACTCTATAGTGGTCAATTGTATTGAGAATTAGAGATTCTTCATCTGTTGATTTAATTGCATTAATCAAAACAGTCATTGCTGCTAATAACATAATTAATGATATAGCTATTGGCCAAGTACTAGGACCGGGTACACCATTCTTTGATGGTGGTAACTGCAAAGACATCAATATTACAAAAATTGAAAATATGGAAAATAATATTCCAGTAATTATATTGCCCTTCTTCATAATTATTACTCCTTAAAATAAGGCATCCGAGAATACAGATGCCTTATAATTAATATTTAATAGTATTATTTAGACAAACCTAAACTTTCGATTAATTTACCATAATATACATCTTCATTTGTAATTTTTGTTGCAAATTTGTCAGATGGTATTATATCAATAGCGTTGTTCGTATTTTTCATAAATTTTTTGAAAGCATCAGTTTGTGCTGCTTTTTCGAAAGATGTTTTGATATATTCAACAATAACGGGATCTGTTCCTACAGGAACTGAGAAACCTCTCCATGTACCAATTGATAAATCACCATAACCTAATTCTGCTACTGTTGCGATTTCAGGGCATTCTGGAAGACGAGATGGAGCAAGAACTGCTAAAGTACGTAATTTACCAGCTTCAACTTGAGATTGAACTTCTGCATATGATACAGATACTGCATCAATATGATTTCCTAGTAATGATGTAATTGCTGTTGCAGAACCATCAAAAGGAACATGAATCATTTCAATACCAGCTGCTTGTTCAAAACCAGCACCAGCTAAGTGCCAAATAGAACCAATACCAGAGTTACCTATTTGTAGGTTTTTCTCTTTTGCTGCTGCTACAAAATCTGCTAATGTTTTATAAGGAGAATCAGAAGATACTGTGATTGCTGCATAACCTGAGTTTACCATTATAATTGGGATAAATTTTTTAAAATTAATATCACCACCAGTACCTGTATGAGGAAGCATTACTAACTCTGGAGCAATCATTGTAATCATATAACCATTAGGTTTTGCATGCATACCATAAGACATACCAACAGAGCCTGCACCACCTGTTCTATTTTCAACGGCGATACCTTTTGGGAAATCTGCTTTAGCAGCTTCTGCGATAGCACGAGAAACTGAATCAGAACCACCACCGGCTGAATAAGGACAGATAATAGTTACAGGACTATTTGGATAAGATACAGAACCTTTCTCTTTTTCACCACTTGCAAAGACTGATAAAGACAGTACTGAGCACATTAACATCAACATAAATAGTTTTTTCATAGAAAATCCTCCTGATATTTATTATTCTAATAAATATTTTATTTTTTAGTTATCATACAAGTTAAAAAAGGATATGTCAAATATTATTTTTTAGAAATAAATAACAATTTGACATATAATATACTTAATTACTTAGTGGTAAAACAATTAAATAATTTTAAATAAATGATTTTTTTTTAAAGTTTAACTTTACAGATTTTATTACACTTTATTTATTTATTTTTAATTTAAATACTATTACTTATCATACATGTTGTTAATTTATATTGATTAACAATTCTAAGACTATATCTAAATACTGATATAAAGACAAAAAAATGACTATTTAAGAGTATTAGTTTTAAACCTGGTTCTCCGTGACTTTGCGTGGGTAGTATTTTTAGTTAAGGTATACAAAAGTAATAGAAAGTAGTTGAAAATCAAGAAATAAATAGTTTTATT
>JAENWY010000129.1 GCA_016649775.1 Spirochaetaceae bacterium | reverse complement strand
TGAATAGCTGTAATTTCCGGTTTAGTACCAGAATAATCTTCATATGCTTTTGCACAGAAATCTTTCAATTTACTATTCATGTTTGGTTGCCAAGAAGGGTAGGCTCCAACTGTCTGTATTTCTGCACCACATGTTTCAAAAGCCTCCGCACATCTTTTAGCTAAATCATCTCTAGAACTCATGATTGAAGATCTATGACTGCTGATACATTCAAAACCATCTTCTAGTGTTTTTATTATAGCAAGATTTGAAGAAGTTTCTACAACCCCCTTAATACTCATGCTCATTGCGTCTACGCCATGAGGAGCTATATGGAGAGATCTTAGAAGAGCTTTAGAAGTATGCTTTGCAAAAGCTTTTTTATCACATTCTTCTTTTTTTAGAATAACTTGTGCATTAGGTTCTTGAACATTATATTCATTCTTTAATACTTCTTTGATATTTTCAACAACACTCTGTAAATATGTTTCTTCACTTTTTTTAATAGTGAAGGTCATTTTACAGTTTGAAGGAATAACATTTCTTTTTGTTCCGCCAATTGCTTCAATTAATCTAATAGTTTTTAAATTATTTAATGTTCTCGCTACTAACTTAATAGCATTTGCTCTTTGTTTATGAATTTCACCCCCACTGTGGCCCCCTGTTAGTTTTTTGATTTCTAAACTGTAACAAACATTATTAGAATCAATGTCTTCTTTTTCACCTTTTACTGTTGCTTGAGTTTCAACACCACCAGCACAACCAATAAAAATAATACCTTCTTCTTCACTATCAAGGTTAATTAACTTTTTGCTTTTAATATATTCTGCTTCAACATTGAAAGCACCGGTTAGTCCAGTTTCTTCACTTACCGTGAAAAGACCTTCTAATGGACCATGTTTACTTTCTTTATCTGAGAAAACGTCTAAAATCATGGCAACGGCGATACCGTTATCACCACCAAGGGTTGTATCTTTAGCACTTAAGATGTCGCCATCTAACTGAAGAGTTAGAGGATCTTTTCCAAAATCATGATTTGATTCAAGAGTTTTAACACAAACCATATCCATATGGCCTTGTAATACTACAGGTGGAATATCTTCATATCCTTTTGTAGCTGGTACATATATTATAACATTTTCAATTTTATCAGTTGCCGCTTTATAGCCCATCTTTTTAGCAAAAGCTAATAGATATTGTCTTACCCCTTCTTCGTTACCGGATTCACGAGGTATATCGGAAATATCTTTGAAAAAAGAAAACAATGCTTTAGGTTCTAGTTCATTATAATTTGACATAATACAATTTAGGGAGTCTTAATAACATCCCTTTCTCCTTAATTTAGTATATACTGAGAGTATTATAACATATAATTGTAATTTTAATAAAAATTTGGATATCTGTTATAATACACTTATTGCTCTGTTAAAAAGAAGAGAGGTTTAATAATTTTGTAAATCTTTCTCTATTTTATGAGAGTCTGTCACGTATTAGCTTACCCTCAATAAATAAAGCTTTCAACTCTAAATCTTTATTTAGTATAGTTAAATCAGCTTTGTATTCAGGGATAATAGAACCTACTTTATTTATTGAGTAGATACGAGCAGGGTTTGTTGAAGACATTTGAACAGCATCTGATAAAGATATTCCCCATTCTGTTAAATTTTTAATACCTTGTAACATGGTTAAAGAACTGCCTAAGAATAAGTCTTCATTTTCTTTACTAATAAAAGCTCCTTCGTGACTTAATACAGCAGGAACTCTATTTGCTAATAGTTCTCCAGATCTTTGTTTAGTAGGTTTTAAGGCATCTGTTATTAATACGATATTATCTATAGGTTTCTCTCTTAAAAGAAGTTTTACAAGCTCAGGATGTACATGAACACCATCACAAATAATTTCACAACACATATTGGTCTGAATCATGATGGCACCTACGGTGCCCGGGTTTCTGTGATGTAATCTACTCATTGCATTAAAGAAGTGAGTTGAGTGGAGAATCCCACATTGCATTCCTTCTATAATATTCTCATAGGTTGCATCGGTGTGTCCGGCAAGCAGAACGACACCTGCTTTTCTAGCCTCTAGTGCTAGAGCTCTCATATGTTTTAATTCTGGTGCAACAGTCATACAAACAATATGCCCTTCTCCTGCTTCAAGAAAGGTATGAAAAAGATCTAAATCGACTTCTTTTACACCTTCAGGAGCTTGTGCACCAATTCTTTTTGGAGAGATAAAAGGCCCTTCTAAGTTGACGCCATTAATAATAGCACCTTTCTCGTGTCCCATTGCTTGAACAATAGCTTTAATCCCTTTTATCATTTGTTCTGGAGTATCGGTATAGATTGTAGGTTGAAATCGTGTTACCCCAAAATCAGCAAGACGTTCACTCATACCAAGAATAGATTCAACTCTATCGTCTTCTGTACCGTAACCACCAATTCCATGAATGTGTGAATCAATAAATCCTGGCATTATGTAGCAATCTTTTACATCAACCGGAATAGTATCTTTTGGGAAGTTTTTTTGGTCATATCTTTTCATGTTAAAGATATCTCCAATTGTACCATCATCTTCTATATATACACCGCAATTTTCTAGTTTCGCATATCCTGTGAATACTGTACCATTAAGTAAAACAGTTCTCATATTGACTCCTTATAATCCAGTCGAATTCTATTGTATTATATCTAATAACAAAGATATTGTTTCAGTGTCTTTAAATGTATAGAAAATAAATAAAGTTCATATTAACAATCGTAAAAGTGGATTCAAACTTAATTAACTATATAATAAATACTAAAAACTTCTTGTGCTATTGTAATGCAAAAAGTTTATAAGATATATCAAATTTGTTACACTATTAAATTTTTATAAACGAAAACGGTAATATAAGTAAATAAAGTTATTTACTTATTTTTATATTAATATTTTCTACCATAGATTTATGGGCTAATATTGCCATCTTATGAGATTGTATTGCTTCTTGACATTATCCCTTTCATAATGATTAGACAATATCACCTCCAATCAACATAGCCTTATTAATTTTTTTCTTTTAAACTTGATTAAATCTCACTTTATTGTTATTTTTACAAGACTTATTTAATTTTATATAATATGTGTGTAGTAATTTGTTGCAAAATATGTAGTTATTTACATCTATCAGAGTTTAGAATACTTGTCAGATAGGATTTTGCCATTTATTATTTTATACTAGGAAAAAAAGGTGCCCAAATGGATTGTTTATTAATTATGAATAGTAATGCCAATAAGGGTAAAACCACTAAATTGCAAGATGAAATAATTAATTCTTTCAAAATAATTGGATATAATTATAAGGTTGTAAAAACTAAAAGTGCAGATGATGCAAGAGTTATTGCATATGAAGCTGTTGGACATTTTGATTTAGTTGCTGCTTGTGGTGGTGATGGTACAATAAATGAAGTTGTAGATGGTTTGCTTAAAAGATCACAAGAGTTAAATCTCACAATTGAAAAAAAGCCAATTTTAGCTATTTTCCCTATTGGAAGAGGCAATGATTTTGCCTGGTCACTTAATATTAAATCCTATGATATAAAGAGTGTTATTACAAATATTAAAAACAACAAACAGAGAGTAACTGATGTTGGTTGGTGTAAGGGTGGAAGATTCCAAGATGGGTCTTTTTTTGTTAACGGATTAGGAATAGGTTTTGAACCTTCTGTAAATTATAGAGCTAGCAAGTATAAAAAAGTTTCAGGTACCATGAGTTATCTAGTAGCATTTGTTAATACTATGGCACATTATCCTAAACCAATGAATTTGATAATAACTAGTGACGATGGAACAGTAGAGAATATTAATTCTCAACAATTATCAATTGGTAATGGTAGAAGAATGGGCGGAGCCTTTTTAATGTGCCCAAAAGCTATATTAGATGATGGTTTATTAGATTTTGTTTATGCTTATAAACCAATTTCAAGAAGAAATATACTTCTTGTTGGTTTAAAGTTTTTTAAAGGCAATCAATTAAAAGATAAACACTTTAAAATGAAGCTTATAAAATCTTTAATTGTTGAAAGTGATAAGGATAATATGGTTATTCATATTGACGGAGAAATGGTGGGTACTACTATTAATAAAATTGAAATATTAATTAAAGAGAAAGCCTTAACTATTATTTGTTAAAAGAAATAGTGAAAAATATTTAATTCTTTAGTGTGGATAGAGCAAAAAATGCTAAAAATTGTTAAAAAATCAAAAATAAATTGAAAAAAGCAAATTTTTTTTGTTAGAATTCTGTATTTTTGGTGTATGATATATAAGAATGTGAAAGTATGTGTTTTTTTAATAGATATTTTTGTATGTAATCTTTATGAGTTTAAGAGACACGAGTGTGTCCAAGGAGAAAAAATTGGTTAAGGAAACAGTGCCTTCAATACATTTTTATGACCAAGATTTTGTTGATATGTACAATCGTACATGGGTTTGGGTTGATGAATTATGGAAATCCGGAACTCCTGAAAATGGATTCGAAGGAAGTTATATATCGAACCCAGGTCAAACTACGTTCAATCAATTTGAATCTTGTATGTCTGCGCTATTTCTTGTTTATAGTAATCAATTGTATTCACCATATTCTTTGCTGGATTTCTTTTATGATAAACAGGAAGCTAACGGAGCAATTAGAGGAAATTATTCTATAGAAGACGGTAGTGCCGTTTTAACTGAGAATAATCCAGAAGGAGTTTCTCCTTGTCTTCTCGCTTATGTGGAATATACATTTTTCCACAAAATTGGTAATAAAAAGAGACTAAAAGACATAGTACCTAAACTAGTGAAGTATTTTGACTGGCTAGAAGAAAATTTCAAAGCTGAAAATGGTCTATATAGTGTACCTGAGAGTGCTTGTTATAGTGGTAATGTTCCTAGACCAGGAATGGTGTATCCAATTGACTTTAATGCACAACTTGCTATTAATGCTCTCTACATGTCTGAGATTGGTGATGTATTAAATGATAAGGAATTAAGTTTCCGTTATAAAAGAATGTATTTTGGATTAAAAACAAGAATTAATTCTCTGATGTGGAATCAAGAAACAGCGTTTTTCTATGATCTTAATGCAAAAGAAAAGCAGATTGAGAGTAAATTTGTTGGAGCTTATTGGACATTACTTGGACTTATTCCAAATGATGAAAGAGGTGCACAATTAATTGAGCATTTAAGAGATCCAAAAGAATTTGGTACTGATAATCCCTTTCCGGGTGTTCCTGTATCTTCTCCTTATTATAGTGAGAAAGGTAATGGCTGGTGTGGTGGTGTTATACCAATTAATACCTTTATGGTAGTAAAGGGTCTTGCGAAATATGATGAGTTTATTTTTGCACGTGAATGTGCAATTAGGCATATGTATTTCTTATTAGATACTCTTCATCCTGATACAGATAAAATTGACGATGTTTGGGAAGGTTACCTTCCAAATAAAGAAGGCAAATCTATTACTAGTGAAATTAAGAATTTCCCTCGTAGAAGATTTATGCCTATGTGTGGTCTTGTTACAGTTGCAATGATGATTGAAAACATAATTGGTATGGATATTTCCTTACCAAGGAAAACTGTTGATTGGACTATGACAAGTAGAGAAGTAATGGGTATCGAAGGTCTTTCTTTAAAGAGAAACTTAATTACAATCTTAAGCACTAAAAATGCAAGAGGTTGGGAGATTCGTTTAGAGAGTGAGAAACTTTATTATTTTACAATTGAAATATTAGATGAAGAAAAGAAAAAAACATTACCAATACCTTCAGGTAAATGTTCAATGTTAGTGGATAAATTATAGAATGGCTTGGCTAGGAAAACTTATTGGTGGTGTAGTAGGACTGACTCTTGGTGGTCCTTTAGGAATGATAGCAGGAATTGCCTTTGGCAATTTATTTGATAGTGCGGATAGTGCTGGAGCAAATAGAACACGTTTTCAAAGCTTCAACAATCCGTATATGTCGAGATCAGAACAAAAGAATATGACATTCTTTGTTGCTGTATTCTCTTTATTAGCGCGATTAGCTCAGGCTGATGGTGCTGTAAGTGATAAAGAGAGAAGAACAATTGAATCATTTGTTAATAGTGATCTTCAATTAGATCCTCAAAGTAAAGCGGCAGCTCTTCGTGTATTTGATGCTGCTCTACATGGACCTGGTACGGCAGAGCAATTTGCTACTCAGTTCTATGAGAGTTTCCATGATGATCAAGCTCTTCTTCAGTTAGTAGTTGATATCTTATTTAGAGTAGCTCTTAGTGATGGCACTATGGCTATAAAAGAATCTGATATAATTAAAAATGTAACAAGAATATTTAAATTCTCTGATGCATATTTTGATGCTATGAGTCGTAAATATAGTGTAGCAAGTGTTAGTGAAGGTGCTTATACTGTATTAGGCTTAACAGCTGATGTATCTGATGATGAAGTTAAAAAAGCTTATAGAAAAATGAGTATTGAATATCATCCTGACACTGTCCAATCTAAAGGTCTTCCTGAAGAATTCGTTAAAGTGGCAACTAAGAAGTTCAGAGAAATTCAAGAAGCTTATGATACTATTAAAAAAGAAAGAAATATTAAGTAATTCTTATTTGTATTAATATAGAACATCCATTTTTATATGGGTGTTTTTTGCGTTGTCCCTTAACTAATTAATTTGATTATCTAGTGTATCTTATTTGTGATGAAAGTCTTTTTCTGATAATATAAAAACATTAGGAGACAACTAAAATGGATTATAAAGCT
>JAENWY010000271.1 GCA_016649775.1 Spirochaetaceae bacterium | reverse complement strand
GAAGTTCAATACTTTGATATGTACAGTATTCCCGTTCTTCAATCTGACAGTTTTTTTAGCACAGTTATTACCTTTAAAGATACAACTATCAAAACGCAAAAAGAAATAATGCTTCATCATCTAGCCTTTCATGATTCTTTAACGAATGTTCACAATAGAGCTTATTTTATTAAATATAGCGAGAAAATATTGCAAGTTGCTAAAGAAAATAAAATGAGGGTTGGTATAATATTTAGTGATTTAGATAAACTTAAACAAGTTAATGACAACTGTGGCCATAAATATGGCGATTTAGCTCTTCAAAGAGTATCCAAAATATTACAAATAATATTAAAAGATAAAGAAGGTTTATTTAGAATGGGAGGCGATGAATTTGTAGCTATAATTACAGATGAAAACATTATCTCTTCACTTGATAAAATTTGTCTCAAAATAGAAAAGGAAATCTGCAAACAATATATTGTAGACAATAAGGATATCAGCGTTGGTATTACAAGTGGTTATTCAATATTCCCTGAAGAAACAGATAACTTTGAAAACCTACTTAATATAGCTGATAGACGAATGTATGCAAGAAAACGTGCTAAAAATCTTAAAAGATACGAATAAATCTTCTAAAAAAATCCACCATAGTAATATCTATTTACAGGTGGTTTTTTATCAATTTATAGTAGGTTTTCTTTAGCATTCCATTTTAAACTAGCCATACAGGAAATATCAATTTTGCCCTCAATACTTTCTTTTTCAATATCATATTTAAATAAAGATTGAGAAAAATCCCCACTTTGGCTATAAACTCTAACATTGTTTTTATCATCTGGATAGGTTTGTTGCATCCAAGAGATATCAGCCTTAGATACTTTGTGAGTATTTCTAAACTCATCAGACATTACACTATTTAACCATTTAACATAACTAATATTATTTGTGTGATAATTAGCATCTATATCATCATAAATAGACTTAGTAAAACCATTATTAATTAGTTTAAAATCATCTTCAATTAATATTTTATTTGGATATTCTGGTGGTTTTGATTTAGATTCATCAGAGGGATAGCCATATAAATCTAAAAAAGGTTTAGGAGGAACTGGTCTAAAATTTCTGTTTCTATTTAGCATTGCCCAAAAGGATGTAGATTCAAACAACTTATTACCATTATCATCATAACCAATAATTGTACGAGGAAAAAACAATTTATATTTTTCATGAGCCCAAGTTTCCAGATGAACAAATTCACCCCATTTTACATATCTATTTACTTCTATGATATTTCTAAGAATTACCCATTCTAATCCTTTCTCGTCTAACTTATTAGTACCAAGATTTAACTTAGCAGAATGATTTGCCGCAATTTCCTGAATTATCTGTAAATACCATACTAAATCTGATTCATAAAATCTATTACAGTTAATAGAGCTTAACCTAAAAGATTGTTTAAATATTTTATCATCATAAACTTTTCCACTAAAATCACTTTGCATTTTTGAATTTCTCCCAATGATTCTATACAATAACAAACATTTGTGTATTAATAAATACCCAAAACATTATAGTATAAAAATCATATCTATAAAATTTAATATTTTCCTTGTAAAAAAATTAATCTAGAAATATTATATATTTACAGGGAGTTTAACTAAATGGATATAAGTAAAGAAGATGCTAAGGAAATAGTATCTCAAATTTCAATACTACTTGGTACAAAAATGAATATTATGAATAGTGAAGGAATAATAATCGCTAGTACAAATCAAAATAGAATTGGTACCTTTCATAAAGCTGCTTATGATATTATAAAAAACAACTTGCACGATTATGAAATTTCATCAGAAAATAAAGTTGAGGGAACTCAACCAGGACAAAATCTACCAATATATGTTGAGGATGAAATCATAGGCGTTGTTGGTATCACCGGTAACAGTGAAGAAACTAGAAAATATATTTCAATTGTGCAAAAGATGACAGAGATATTAATACTGGGAAAAATACGTGAATCTAAATACCAAATAAAACAAAATAGAATTAATAGTTATTTATTTGATTGGGTTTATAATGAGGATAAGACTAAGAGAGCATATTTAATTTCGAAAGGGTTAGAGCTAGGAATAGATATCACACTAAAAAGACGCCTTATTATATTAAGAGTTGATGATAATTCTAACCATATAGAAAAAAGAATTTTCAATTTCTTAAGATTACAGGATTCCACTAATTTAGTTTTTGCTTCTTCAGATTACATAATTGCAGCTATAAAAGAAGATACTGAAGAGAATCTTCATCAACTTTTAAATTCACTAAAAGAAAAGATAGTAAACAAAGATTCAACAATAAACCTAGGTTGTAGTGGACAATGGGAAAAACGTACTTTAGTTAGAAAACAATATCTTCAAGCCTTAAAAGCTTATACAGTTAGTAAGAATAATAAAGAAGCCTCAATAGTTTTCTATAATGATTTAGGCATTGAATTAATACTTAATAATTTAAATTATGAAATTAAAACTGAAATTACTAACAAAGTCTTTTTCAACTTAGAAGATAAAGCCATTAGAGAATATGTTACTATTCTAAAAGCCTTTTATAAAGCAAATGGATCTTTAAAAGTAGCTTCTAGTTACCTTAATATTCATGTAAATACAATTCAATATCATCTTAACAAATTAAAAGATAAAACGGGTTATGATGCAAGAAACTATAAAGATTCTATTTTAATACAAATGGCTATTAATTTTATCGAGGAATTTTAATTTCAAAGTATATATTGTCTATATGTCAACCAGACGAAATAAAATCTTTTTAATATATTGTGCTAAATTTCAGAGTTATTCTGATTTTTAGCTTAAGTTTTCAGTAAAGCTACTACTATATATTCTAAATAGACCTTTGATTTTTT
>JAENWY010000238.1 GCA_016649775.1 Spirochaetaceae bacterium | reverse complement strand
TAATACCTCCTCTCATATCAGTTTTACCACAAACTACAAAACAATGATAATCTTTAAAGGAAGGTAACATCAGTTTGCCTCCTTTATTGCCATCAATACATTTTTAATTTGTTCTACAGAGGCTCCATCTCCTATTGTAATTAGACCTTTAGTTTTTTCAATAGATATTTTGGGCTTGATAATTCATATTTTAATAAATGAGAAAGGAAAAAATAATAGAAATAAATTAAAATTTTACTTGACATATTAAATATAGATGTTAATATATCATATATTATATTTCAAAAAGGAGTTTTAATTATGAGAAAAGTTATCGTATTAACGTTAATTATGGCACTATCTTTTGTGTCTCTATTCGCAAGTGGTGCAAAAGAGAACAGCAGTAATTCAAAAGCGACTGAGTCAAAGGTTGTGACAATGCAAATTGGTTTTGAAAATGCTATGTATGAACCTATTGGAAAAGCATTACAAAAATGGCAACAACTAGTTGCAGAACAAGGGGATGGTTCTTTAAAGCTTGAACTATATCCTGATAGTCAACTTGGTTCAAAAAATCAATTAATTGACTCAATGATGTTGGGCGAACCAGTTATAACAATTGCTGAAGGTTCTTTTTTTGCTGAATATGGTGTTCCTGATTTTGGAATTTTAGTTGCACCTTATCTTTTTAGTAGCTGGGATGAATGTTGGAAATTAATTGATAGTGATTGGTATAAACAACAATCAAGTAAATTAGAAGCAAAAGGCTTAAAAATTCTTACATCAAATTGGCAATATGGCGATCGTGATATTATGACAACAAAACCTGTTAAAACAGTTGAAGATCTTAAAGGTTTAAAGATAAGAGTTCCAAATAATCAAATACAATCTGTAGGATTAGATGTTCTCGGAGCTACCTCCACTGGAATGAGTTTAGGTGATGTTTATCTAGCATTACAAACTAAAACTATTGATGGTGCTGAAAATCCATTATCAACTTTGTATGGCGGAAAATTGCAAGAAGTTGCAAAATATCTTATTCTTGATGCACATGTAAAAATGTTTATCTCATGGATTTGTTCAGCTGATTTCTTTAATAATTCATTGACAACTGAACAACAAAATCTATTAATTTCTACTGCAAATCAAGCCGGATTATATAATAATCAACTTAAAGAGAAATCAGGACAGGATTATCTTGATAAGATGGCAAAAGCTGGTGTTGAAATCACTAAACCAAGCCCAGAAGTGATGAATGGGTTTATTGAAAAGGCTCAACCATTTTATGAAATGGGTGATAAATTTGGTTGGTCAAAAGGACTATATCAAACAGTAAAAGAAGCAATGAAATAAGTTGTAATTGGAGTTAAATGATGGAAAAGAGGAAATGGCTAAATTATCTTATCAATAGTGATAGTTATATAGCTTCATTAGCATTAATTGTATTAGTTGTCTTAACTTCGTTAGGAGTATTTATGAGATATATTGTTGGAAAACCTTTTACATGGTTAGAAGAAGTACAATTATTTTGCATGGTTTGGATTGTTTTCCAAGGCGGAAGTGTTGCCTTTAAAACACACAATCATGTTTCAATTGAAATGGTAGTCGAGCAATTTCCTCTTAAAATACAAACGATAATTATGTACTTGGTACACCTATTAGTAATTTTAATATTAGGCTATTTGTTTTATCAAAGTTTAGGATTTATTGCCTTGTTCGTCCGTAATGGAAGAAAAACTAGTATGCTTAATATACCCATGTGGTTATTTTATATTATTGCTCCAATTTCAATTTGTGAGATGATTATTAATTACATAAATAGTGAGTATAAAATAGCAAAAGAATTTATAGAAAATAAAGGAGTTGAAAATGAATAGTCTTATTTTATTTTCCTCAGTAGTCTTATTAGTTTTATTATTTATGAAAGTTCCAGTTTTTATTTCAATTCTTGGTGGTTCAATAGTGTATTTTATTGGAAACACTGGAATAAATCCTGTTGTCTTTGCACAACAAGCTATTACTGGTACTGAAAGTATTACTCTTTTAGCGATTCCCTTTTTTGTAGCAGCTGGAATTTTTATGAATTATTCTGGAGTTACCAATCGTATTATGACATTTAGTTCTGTATTAACAGGAGGGATGAATGGTGGATTAGCACAAGTAAATATTCTTCTTTCAACTTTAATGGGAGGACTATCAGGTTCAAATTTAGCGGATGCAGCAATGGAAGCAAAAATGCTTGTTCCAGCTATGGAAGAAAAAGGTTTTTCTAAAGAATTCTCAACTGTTGTAACAGCTGCAAGTTCAATGATTACTCCCCTAATACCACCTGGTATTGCATTGATTCTTTATGGAGTTATTGCTAATGTTTCTATTGGTAAGTTATTTGTAGCAGGTCTAGGAGTAGGAATCTTTCTATGTATTTCACTTATGGTATTAGTTTCTAGAGTTTCAAAAAAAAGAGGATATCTACCAATTAGATCGGGAAAACTACCTCAAGGAGAATTTTGGAAGGCCTTGAAACCTGCTATTGCTCCATTATGTTTACCTATAATAATTATTGGTGGAATTAGACTTGGTATTTTTACAGCAACAGAAGCAGGAGCTGTAGCTATCCTTTATTCTGTAGTTCTCGGGATTGTATATAAAGAATTAAATTTGAAACTATTTACTTCAGCAATTAAAGAAACTGTTTCAATAACAGGTTCAATTATGCTAATTGTTGCAGCAGCAAAGGTCTTTTCATGGATTCTTACAAAAGAACAAATACCTCAAATGTTAACATCATGGATGGTTGGAACTATTAATAGCAAGTATTTATTTTTAGTTTTTGTTAACATCTTTTTATTAATTGTAGGAATGTTTATTGAAGGTAATGCTTCAATGATAGTATTAGTTCCTTTATTGGCGCCAATTGCTCAAGCTTATGGTATTAATGAAATACATTTTGCTATGATGTATATATTTAACAATGCAATTGGCTCATTTACGCCTCCAATGGGTACTTTGATGTTTGTAACATGTGGAATTACTGGTTGTAAAACAAAGAATTTCATTAAGGAAGCTGTTCCTTTTTATGTTTTACTATTTGTAGTATTAATGCTTTTTTCATATGTTCCAATTTTTACAACAGGTTTAGTTTCTTTAGTTTATTAATAAATTAAATAAATACAATTGATTTTTAATTATGTTTGTGTCTTATATTATTTTTGATAAAAAAATATATTCATGAGCATAATTTTTTATTCTTGAATGTACAATCGAAGTGCAACAAGCTCAGAATGTAAGAATTGGCTCATATTGAAACAAGGTGTATAATAGAGATTGTCAAGATCCTATGATTACAGGGAGTAGAATATGAACCAGTACACACATCTTAACA
The DNA here is from genome assembly GCA_016649775.1 of Spirochaetaceae bacterium. Lineage (GTDB taxonomy): Bacteria > Spirochaetota > Spirochaetia > Sphaerochaetales > Sphaerochaetaceae > Pleomorphochaeta. The sequence continues at coordinate 5 of JAENWY010000238.1, read as the reverse complement.
TATTT
>JAENWY010000175.1 GCA_016649775.1 Spirochaetaceae bacterium | reverse complement strand
CAAATAAATTACCTTTTTTGTAATAACCTAAAAATTAAATTATCATTTTGATATTTACTCAAAACTAAGAGTTATGCTAATATTACTTATTGAAACATTTTATAAATTTGAATAAATCTAAATATATTTAAATTTCACAAATCAATTATCAAGGAGATTGATCTTATGAAAAAAACACTTTCTATTGCTCTCGGTGTTCTCATTTTATCTACTGTATTTATAGCATGTGGTAAAAAAGCGGAAACACAAACAACTCCAAGTCCTGAAAAATCTCAGGTCACAGCTGTTGAAGTTAAAACAGCAGATTCAACAGTTACTCCAGTTAAGGTTGCAGATTCAAAAACACAAGTAGCTACCCCTTTAACAACCAAGAATGAAGTAGTATTTACACTAGCTAATCCAGCTGAACCTGCTTCTTTAGATCCTGCATTAATCCAAGGTGTTCCGGAACATAGGATTTATGAGACACTGTTTGAAGGGTTAGTTGCTATAGATCCCGAAACAGGCTTAGCAATACCAGGCCTTGCAAAGTCATGGGAAGCTAATGCAGATGGCACACAATATACATTCCACCTAAGAAAAACAACATGGTCAGATGGAGTACCAATTACTGCAAACGATGTAGTTTATTCTTGGCTAAGAGAATTAGCACCAGAAACTGCTTCACCATATTCTTGGTTCCCTAGCATGTTCTTAAAAGGTGCAAAAGAATATAGTACAGGAGAAGGAAGTGCTGCTAACGTTGGAATTCATGCGCTAGATGATTACACCTTCCAAATGGACTTAATTGGACCTATTTCATATGCAATTGATGCTCTCCAACACTATGCTTTTGCGGTTGTTCCCCAACACGCAATTGAAAAATTTGGTGAAAAATGGACAGCTCCAGAAAATTTAGTATGTAATGGACCCTTTGTACTAAAAGAAAGAGTACCACAATCATATTTATCATTTGTACCAAACGAAAAATATTGGGATAGAGCTAATGTAAAAATTGATAAATTAATTATCCTAAGTTCTGATGATGCAAATACAAATTACAGTATGTTTGTAAATGGTGAAGTAGATTCAATTGTTGATGTTCCGTCTGACAAATTAGCAGATGCACAAATGCAAGATTCATATCAAGTTCATGCAGCTCTTGGTACCTACTATTATCAATTCAATGTAGATAGAGCACCTCTAAATAACGTATTAGTTAGAAAAGCAATACAATATGCAATAGATCGTGATTCTTTAGTTGAAGGTGTTACAAAAGCTGGTCAGATTCCTGCTTGGGGTGTTACCACACCACTTGCAAATTATGCTGCACTCCCATTCCCTTACAATAGTGAAGAAGAAGCAGTACAAATGGCTCAGGATTTCTTAGCAGAAGCAGGATATCCAAATGGAGTTGGGTTCCCAACATTAACACTATTATACAATACTTCAGAGGATCATAAAAAAGTAGCTGAATTTGTACAACAAGAGTTAAAAAATAAACTAGGAATTACTCTTATTCTTGAGAATGAAGAATGGGGAACATACTTAGACGATAAAAATGCAGGTAATTTTGATATTTGCAGAATTGGTTGGTTTGGTGATTACCAAGATCCAAATACTTTCTTAAACCTATTCTTAACAGGTGCTGCAATGAATGGTGGTAACTATTCTAATGATGTGTATGATAGTTTAATCAATGAAGCAGCTACTATTTTAAGTCCAAAAGACAGATTAGGAGTACTAAGAACAGCTGAAGATATACTAGTTAATGAAGATGCAGCAATCATGCCTTTATATTACTATGTAACTACCAACATGATAGATACAAACAAATGGGGCGGTTGGTATCCAAATACAATGGACTTCCATCCACCTAAAGATATTTATTTAAAATAAGAAGCTATTCAATTTTTATATTAAGCCATTTAATTCTAATAAGATTGAATGGTTTTTTTATGTATAATATGATATCTTTATTTTTAATTATGAATATTACATTGTCAAAAAACACAACAGAGGGCAAAATCACAATACCTAGTTCTAAAAGCCAAACTATTAGAGCTTTCCTTATTGCAACCTTTGCCTTTGATAAATCAACTATCCAGAACGTTCTGAAATCTCAAGATACACTTTCTTGCATCTCTGCATGTAGAGATCTTGGAGCAGAAATAACTAACTCTGAAGATTCCTATTTTATAGATTCAACAAAAGTTAATAGCTACAATACCCCTCTAGAAATAGACTGTGGTAACAGTGGAACCACACTTTATCTTTTACTAGGACTTTGCACAACACTTAAAAGGCAAATCACCTTTACAGGTGATGAACAACTCCAAAGAAGACCTATAGGGGCTCTCCTTAGCGCTTACAAAGAACTTGGTTGCAAAGTAAGTGATACCAATTACCCACCTTTTACAATAGAAGGACCTTTAAGAGGGGGTAAGGTTTCAATAGATTGTCCAACTAGTCAATATTTATCTTCTCTATTATTAGCTACACCACTTGCACAAGAAAATACAGAAATAATAACCCCTATTTTATTTGAAAAACCATATGTAAATTTAACAATTAGTTGGTTAGATAAACAAAATATTAAGTATAAAGAATCTAATAATCTTCAACATTTTATAATTGAAAATAATCAGAGCTACAAAGGATTTGAAGATACAATAACTGGAGATTTTTCCAGTGCAACATTCTTCTTTTGTATGGCAGCAATTTGTGGTACTTCAATCACAGTTGCAGGATTAAACAGATTTGATAGACAAGGAGATATACACACTCTAGATATACTTGAACAAATGGGTTGTAAAATAGAATGGAAGGGCTTTGAAGTTACAGTAAGTGGGCCAAAAGAATTAAAGGGGGGAACCTTCTCTCTTAATTCTATGCCAGATGCTCTGCCTTCATTATGCGTAACAGCAGCCTATAGCAAAGAAAAAGTAATTTTTAATGATACTCCACAAGCTAGATTAAAAGAAACAGATAGAATTGATGTTATGGCTAAAAACCTAACTGCTTTAGGAGTTAGTATAAAAGAATTAGATGATGGAATAGAAATCAATGGTAATGGTCATATAGTTGGTGGTAAAGTTTCTGGATATGGAGATCATCGAATAATTATGGCAATGGCCGTAGCTGCACTAAAGGCTAATAAAAAAATAACAATAGAAGGAATTGATGCAGTTTCAGTAACATTTCCAAAATTCTTTGAATTATATGAAAGTTTAATAATTAAATAAAGAGAGGACTATATGAATAAAATTATTGATTTAAGATCTGATACTATTACAAAACCAACTGAGGCTATGAGAAAAGCTATATATACCGCAGAAGTTGGAGATGATGTTTATAGAGAAGATCCTAGTGTAAATAAAATAGAAGAAATGGGCGCAAGAATTAGTGGAAAAGAAAAATCTATTTTCGTTCCAACCGGTTCTATGGGAAATCTTTTATCTTTATATATTAATGGTGGAAGGGGAAATGAAGTTCTATGTGCTCATAATGCTCATATAATTCATCATGAAATTGCATCGGTAGCTGCAATTGCAGGTGTTTTGCCAATTGGAATACCAACAAAAAATGGAATATTAACAGCCTCAGATTTTTCAGCTAATATAAAATCTAAAGGTGTTTATGACATGGCAGGAACGACTCTATTAGAAGTAGAAAATACTATTGGTGGTGCTATTTATCCATTAGGTAATCTAAAAGAAATAAAAGAACTAGCTATTAAAAGAGATCTTAAAGTTCATATGGATGGAGCTAGAGTATTCAATGCAAGTATTGCCTCAGGTATAAGTGTAGCTAAATATGCTAGTTATGCAGATACTATAACCTTTTGTCTATCTAAAGGTTTAGGAGCTCCAATGGGATCTCTTCTCTGTGGTAATACTGATTTTATTGATAGAGCTAGAACAATAAGAAAGATGCTAGGCTCTGGTACAAGACAAATAGGCTTTATGGCTGCAGCTGGTATTTATGCATTAGAAAATAATGTAGATAGATTAGCAATTGACCATTCTAGAGCCAAACAAATAGTAAACACCTTAAATGAATGTTCCTATGCCAAGGTAGAAGGAAAAAGTGAAACAAACATAGTATTCTTTAGCGTAAAAGGTTTTGAAGCTTCCGAAATTGTTGAAAAATTGAAAAACGAAAATATATTAGCTAATACAGAAGGACCATATGTAAGACTTGTTACAAATCTAAATCTTGATGATAGCGATATCCTTGAGGTATGTGAAAGACTTAAGAAATTTAAAATTAATTAAGAAAGGAGATAATGTGAAAAATTTAATTGTATGTTTTTCAGGAACAGGTAATACCTATTATGTTGCGAGCAAAATAGCAGAAACTCTTGAGGATTGTAAAATTGAAATGGTTAATAACATTAGCAGAGAAAATTTTGTAATGCCAGAAAGGCTTGGAATATTTTCCCCAACTCATGTAAGTGTAGAACCTCGCATTATTAGCCAATTTATTAGCGATATTTTAGGAGAATCGAGTGATAAAGAAACTTTAAAATATGTATATTCTATTTCCACAGCTGCTAGCAACATTTTGCTTTGGGGAAATAAAAGAGTTGAAAAAGAACTTAAAAATGTTGGAATTACATTATCATATGCAAATAATGTTCAGATGCCGAGTAATTATTTTCCAAAAAGTATTGATGAGGTTAATAAAAAAAGAATTGAAAAATCAGATATAAAAATAAATCAGGTAATTGAAGAATTAAAAGAAGAAAAATTTAGATTGGCTAAATGGAGACCTAAGCTATTAGGATTTATCTTTTATCTTCTTT
>JAENWY010000044.1 GCA_016649775.1 Spirochaetaceae bacterium | reverse complement strand
CTAAATTTAAGTTGGCCCGGTGGCCATAGCAGAGTGGATACACCCGTTCCCATCTCGAACACGGAAGTTAAGCACTCTTACGTCGATGGTACTACAATTATGTGGGAGAGTAGATAGTTGCCGGGCCTTTTTTTTTCTTTATCCAGGTTATATTTTAGTTGATAAATTTTATTTGTCAAACTTAATATAAGCTGGTCTGGTGATCATAGCAGAGTGGACACACCCGTTCCCATCTCGAACACGGAAGTTAAGCACTCTTACGTCGATGGTACTACAATTATGTGGGAGAGTAGATAGTTGCCAGATCTTTTTTTTGATTTTTAGAAGGTTAGTGTTTTTTCCTTTTAAGTAATATATTTTAGCTCATCCATTAGTGATGGGCTTTTTTTTTGCACTTTCAAATTTATTAAAATCAAAATTTCTGGACGGAGAATTTAAAAACTTAAAATTTATAGCCGCCTGTCTACTTTTTATAATATGAATAATTCAAATTTTCTTAATTTATGATGAAGCTTTCTTTTTTCTGTCCTTGTTTTAATTCCTTTTCTTTTATAGAATAACCTCTATAAATGATTGATTGGAGAGACTATGCAAATAGAGTTACATAATTTAAAGAGATCATATGGTAGCATACATGCCGTTGATGATATTAGTCTTAAAATACCCTCAAATACCGTCTTTGGTATTATTGGTAAAAGTGGAGCAGGTAAATCTACCTTAGTTAGATTAATTAGTACACTTGAAAAATGCGATGAGGGTGAAGTCTATTATGGTGGAAAACGCGTAGACAATTTAAAAAGAGATGACCTTTTAGCACAACGTAGAAGAATTGGTATGATTTTTCAAAATTTTAATCTGTTTTCTTCGAGAACAGCAGGTGAGAATATTTCTTATCCTATGGAAATTCAAAAAATGGATAAAACATATATAAAAAAGAGAGTTAAGGAATTATTATCTCTTGTTGAGCTTGAAGGACGTGAAAACGCTTCAATTAGCACTCTATCTGGTGGACAAAAACAAAGAGTAGCAATTGCAAGAGCTCTTTCAATAAAGCCTGATATTCTTTTTTGTGATGAAGCGACTAGTGCTTTAGATCCACAAACAACACGTTCTATTTTGGATTTAATTCGTGATATTCAAAAGAAAATGAGTTTAACTGTTGTTATGATAACTCATCAGATGGAAGTAGTTAGAGATGTTTGTATTGATGTTGCTGTATTAGATGAAGGAAAAGTTGTTGAACAAGGTAAGGTAGTTGATTTATTTACAAATCCAAAAACTGCAGTTACAAAAGATTTCTTGTCAAATTTAGTGAATGAAGCTAGTAATAGTGATGATATTGTTCGTTGGAGTGAGGGTGGATTATATACTCTTAGATTTAAAGGAAAACATACTGATGAACCAATATTATCAAATATATCAAAAGAGTTTGATGTTGTATTCAATATTAGAGGTGGTGGTGTGCAAAAAGTAGATAATGTACATATTGGTACCCTTCTTTGTGATATTGAAGGAAAAAAAGATATTGTTGAAAAAGCAATATTAAGACTTGAGGAATATGGAATTATAGTGGAGGAAGATAAATAATGAATCAATTAATGACTTTAGTAATATCAGCTTCTATTCAGACACTTCAAATGGTAATTCTATCAACCTTTTTTTCATTATTAATGGGATTACCGTTAGGTGTACTTCTTAGTGTAACTGCTAGTGAACAGCAAGGTGGTATCGTATCACATCCAGTACTTAATCAAGTATTAGGAAGAATAGTTAATGTTCTCAGATCTTTTCCCTTTATTATTTTAATGATTGTCTTATTTCCCTTATCAAGAATTATTTTAGGAACATCAATTGGAACAACAGCAGCAATAGTACCTTTGAGTATTGCTGCAGCACCATTTGTAGCAAGAGTAATTGAATCTGCATTAAAAGAAGTCGATCCAGGAGTTGTACAGGCCGCTAAATCAATGGGTTCTACTAACTGGCAAATAATAATCAAAGTTTTAATTCCAGAAGCAATGCCTTCTTTAGTTGCAGGAATAACTTTAACTATAATTAATCTGATAGGATATTCTGCAATGGCTGGTGCTATTGGTGGTGGAGGATTAGGAGATTTAGCCATTAGATATGGTTATCAAAGATTCCGTGGTGATGTTATGATTGTATCTGTTATCGTAATATTAGTAATGGTTGAATTAGTTCAAGTTGTTGGTGATAAAATTGTCGCTAAACTAATGGAAAAAAGATAGTTTCAATTATTTAAAAAAAGAGATCAGAGAATTAACAATTTTCTGGTCTCTAATAATCTTATAACTCTAATTATACAATAAAAAGTCTAAAATTTTAAATCATGCTAGAATGAGTATTTTAATTTTCTAGCCATTTTGTTTAATATACATTATTTATTATGAAGAATTTTCTCTTTTTGCATTAAAAAAATGATTCTTAGCTAAAAAAAATTAAAAAACAATTATTTTGAATTTAAAATTCAAGTACTTAGCAGTAAAGGAATAAGTTATTCTAAACTTATTTTATACTTACAGTTTTTTGCAATAATCTGCAAAAAATATACATATTATCTATTGCCTTTATTTAAATTTGTAGTTAATGTCTAGTTAATAAATTTTTTTAAGGAGATATCTAATGACTACAATTAAATCAGTAAAGTCTATTTCTATGATGATGTCTCTATGTTTGATGCCCGGTTGGGCTAAATAATCTATATATAAATTCAAAAAAAACATACTACTTATAAAAAAAAATCATAATAATATATTATAAATTAGGATAATTATATCCTTATAAAACAACACAATTAATATTTGGGAGAAAAATATAATGAAAAAGAAATTAATCACATTTGCTATTGTACTTATTAGTGCAGCAGCTTTATTTGCTAATGGTACAAAAGAAAGTGCACCTAATAATGTAATAAAAATTGGAGCAACTCCAGAACCACATGCTGAGATGCTTAATCTTGTAATAGATGATTTAAAAGCACAGGGTTATGATTTACAAGTAATTGAATTTACTGATTATGTAACACCCAATGAAGCTTTAGAGAGTGGGGAAATTGATGCTAACTTCTTTCAACATTTACCATATTTAGAAACTTTTAATAAAGAACATGGTACTCACTTAGTTTCAGCAGGTGGAATCCATATTGAACCAATGGCTCTATATTCTAAAACAGTTAAAGCAATAGCAGACTTTGCTATTGGTGATACTATTGCAATTCCAAATGATCCAACAAACGAAGGTAGAGCTTTACTATTATTACAAAGTGCTGGTTTACTTACTTTAAAAGATGGTGCTGGTTTAGAAGCAACTCCATTTGATATCGCAGATAATCCAAAAAAACTTAAGTTCCAAGAAATTGAAGCAGCTTCACTTCCTCGTGTTTTAGTTGATGTAGCTGGTGCTATAATTAATGGTAACTATGCAATTCCTGCTGGATTAACTGCCGTAAAGGATGGATTAATAGTAGAAGGTGCTAATAGTCCTTATGTAAATGTTGTTGCTGTAAAATCAGGGAATGAAAATTCAGCTAAAATAAAAGCTTTAGTAAAAGCTCTAAAGAGTCAAAAAGTAAAAGATTGGGTAACTAAAAGATATCCAAATGGTGAAGTAGTTTTAGTCGACTAAAATTTTAAATTGAACGACAAACATTGATAAAGAGCCATCGTGAATAACGTTGGCTCTTCCTATCTAATTTATTTGATGATATTATAAGCATTATGAATTTATTAACAATAATTATACTTATTATATCCCTTATTACACTTTCAATAGTGATAATTACTTCTCGTAAAAAAGAAGATAATCGAGATTTAGAGATAATACTAAAGCAAAATAATGAAACACGTAAAGAACTAATGCAAATGCTCGAAAATGAAAGAAGTAGTTTGTCAAATCAAATTGCTTCTTTTGATAGTCATTTAAATTTATCTCTTTCAAACATCGAAAATAAGAATGAAAATCTTTCTAAGCAAGTTTATCAACAACTTGAGAAAATTAGAGAAGATAATGAAAAAAGACTGGATGTTATGAGAAAAACTGTTGATGAAAAATTAACAGTTACTTTAAATACACGATTAAATGAATCTTTTAAGTTAGTAAGTGATCAATTAGAAAGTGTTCATACTTCCTTAGGAGAAATGAAGAGCTTATCTTCTGGAGTGGGTGATTTGACTAGATTGCTAGGTAATATTAAAACTAGAGGTACTTGGGGTGAACTACAGGCGGAGAATATACTTTCTGAAATCTTGGTATCATCTCAGTGGGAAAAAAATGTAATAACCCGTAGTGGAAGTAATTATCGTGTAGAATATGCTATTAAGTTACCAGGTAAAGGTGATGGTGTAGTTTATCTTCCAATTGACGCTAAATTTCCAAAAGAGGATTATGAGAGATTGCAAAAATATTCTCTTGAAAATAATAAAGAGGGCATAGAGATTTCTTTAAAAGCCCTAGCAATAAGAATTGAAGAAGAGGCAAAGGAAATTTCTAAAAAGTATATTGATCCTCCAAATACGACAGATTTTGCAATTTTATTTCTTCCTCTTGAAGGTTTATATGCAGAAGTATTAAATATACCAGGATGCTTTGAAAAGTTAATCAGCAAGTATAGAGTTGTTATCAGTGGTCCGACAACCTTTAGTGCCTTAATTAATAGTCTTCAATTAGGTTTTAAAACATTAGCTCTAGAGAAGAGTTCTGAAGAGGTTTGGAAAGTTTTGTCTTCTATAAAAACTGAATTTTATAGATTTAATGAACAAGTTGAAAAGGTTCAGAGTAAACTAAATCAAGCAACTTCTTCTCTTGATCATTTAGGTACAAGAGCTCGTGTAATGAATCGAAAACTAAAAGATGTAGGGGTGCAGAAAGATGAACTTTCAACACCTCTAGATGATTCTTTTGTAGAGATAGATCTTGATGATCTATCTTAGAACGTAGTAATTAAATCAAGATAAAATTTTGTTGCATTGTGAATATTGTCAAAAGACATTCGCTCATTATCATTGTGCATTTTAGCTATTTCACTTTGATTCATTTGGCAAGGTTCAAATCTATAAATATTATCACATACGTTATGATAATGCTTTGCATCTGTTCCACCCATCATTAAGAAACTTGTTGTAATGGAATCAGGAAATGTCCTTTTTATTGTGTTTTTAAGAGTATTCCAAGCTTCTGTATTTATAGTAGAAATCGGTGAAGGTTCTTTATAATTAACTACAGTTATTTTGATATTATCGTTATTAATGATTTTTTTAATATACTTAATTATAACTTCATCACTATCTCCGGGAAGAACTCTGCAATTTAACAGAGCCCAAGATTCTTTAGCAATTATATTAGCAGCATTACTACCACTCATCATTGTAGGAGTTATGGTTGTTCTAATTAGTGCACTAGTGGTTTGTCCACCGGAGAATGCTTTTTTAATAATAGGTGAGGTTAAACCTTGGTTTAAAAATAATACACCCATACCAAAAGGGGCACTTAGACCGAGATTATGTATTAAGTCTTTAATAGGTTTTGTGATTCTAGGCTTCATTTGATTCTTTTCTATTTTTTCTATAGCTGAAGCTATTTCACCCATTGCTGTTGGAAAATTTGGAGTTGATGAGTGTCCACCGTTTTTAACACGAGTTAATTTCAAATCTAGATAACCTTTTTCCGCTATACCAATCGCAGTAATAGGTTTGTCTATTCCCTTAATATAATCTTCTGCAACAGCACCACCTTCATCAAGAACCATTTCAAAATTAATGCCTTCTTTTTCAAATTGTTCAGATATTTTTGTTGCTCCATTGTCACCTGAAGATTCTTCATCACATCCAAAAGCGGAAAATACAGTTCTAGCGGGTTTTTCATTTTTTCTTAGTAATTCTTCAAATGATTGTAATATTGAAATCACTAGTATTTTTACATCAAAAGAACCTCTACCATAAAGGTATCCATCTTTTTTAATTCCCTCAAAAGGAGGAGTATCCCAACCTGCTTCATTTGCAGGAACTACATCTTGATGCGCTATAAGCAAAAGTGGTTTTACACTTTTATCCTGTCCTTCGAATTTAAAAATTAAATTATTAGGACTGTCACAAGGGTATGATAATTTTTCAAAAGTTAGAGGAAAACTTTCTTTTAAATAGTCATGAAATTTATCAAATTCTTTCCAATCTGTAAGTGAAGGATCTTTGTAACTAATCGTTTTATATTTAATAGCACCTGTTAAAATATTAATAGGTTCTTCGCTATCGTAGTTAATATATTTATTTGATTGTTCTTTCGTTACACTATTTGCCTGTTTTTTAAATTTTCGTTGAATTGTTAATGTTCGTATGGATATAATTATAAGTATTAATACAATAATTAATAAAAGTGTCAAAAATAATATCAAATTCATTGCCCCCATGTTTAGTTTACATTATTATGTGACTAGAGCATTCAAATGTCTAGTATAAATAGATATTTATAATGCTATAAGAAGATGGAGAATTATTTATGCCTAAAAAGATTGATCATGAGCTAAGAAAAGAAAGAATTTTAAAGACTGCATTAGATGTATTTGCGAGAGAGGGCTATAAAGATTCTAACCTTTCTTTAATTGCACAAGAATGTGGCTTATCTCGTCCTACAATCTATCAATATTTCAAAGATAAAGAACAAATTTACTATTATGCTGTAAAACTCGTAACAGGTAGGATGTTTAAAAAATACGCAGATTATGCTTGGGCTTCAGATGATAATGTTATGGATCGTATTATCTACATTTGCAATGATATTATTGATTTTGGAGTTACTCATTTATCAGAATTAACTTCTCTGGTAGATGTAATGTTGCTTATGAGAAAAGAAGGTACTAATTTTAATACAATAATTCTCAGAAGAACTGCAAAGTTAAATATACTATTTAAACGTTTATTGAGATATGGAAGAGGCCGTGGAGATATTTCAGCTGACTGTGATATTGAAGGTATTACAGAACATATTTCTTCTCTTGTTGTGTCTTCTTCTCTAGAGTTTGCCTTTCTTGGAATTGAGAACCCAAAAATTAATAAAGACTTAATTAGTAGATATCTATCTTTCTATAAAATCTAGATTAAAGTCTAATTTAGTTGTCAATTGCCTTTAATTTTATTATCTTTATAATGCTTGTAGGGAGCAAAAAAAGAGGTGTATATGAATATTGATTCAATGACAATTAAAATGAAAGAAGCACTGCAAAGTGCAGGTTCCCTTGCTCACGAAAGTTCAAACCCTGAGATAACAACCGATCATTTAATGCTTGCAATGATGAAACAAGAGGATGGTTTATTGCCTCCTTTATTTGAGAAAATAGGGGTAACTCCATTATCTATTGTAGAAGGATTGAGAGTTTTAATTGATAAACTTCCAAAAACTTATGGTACTATTTCTCAAGAGAGTATTTCAAATGAGTTAGGAAATCTTCTTTACGATGCAGAAAAAGAATCTCAAAATTTTAAAGATGAATATGTTAGCACTGAACATTTTTTATTAGCTGTATTAAAATCTAAAACAGCTACAAAAGACATGTTAGTTCATCTTGGTGTTGATAAAGATAATGTATTGAAAGCTTTAATGGATATAAGAGGCAATCAAACAATCAATAGTAATGATCCTGAATCAAGATATAAAAGTCTTGAAAAATACTGTCGTGATGTTACAAAATTAGCAAGAGCTGGGAAATTAGATCCTGTTATTGGTAGAGATAAAGAAATAAGAAGATTAATGCAGGTTCTTTCACGAAGAACTAAAAACAATCCAGTTCTTATTGGTGAACCAGGAGTTGGTAAAACTGCCATAGTTGAAGGTCTTGCTCAAAGAATAGTTTCAAAAGATGTACCAGAATCACTTTTAAATAAGAAACTCCTGTCTCTTGATATGGGTGCTTTATTAGCTGGTGCTAAATTTAGAGGTGAATTTGAAGAAAGATTCAAAGCAGTAATCAATGAAATAACACGCAGTGAAGGCCAAATAATTTTATTTATTGATGAGTTACATACAATAGTTGGTGCAGGTGCTGCAGAGGGCTCTACAGATGCTTCTAATCTAATTAAACCAGCACTAGCTAGAGGTGAACTACATGCAATTGGTGCAACAACACTTGATGAATATAGAAAATATATTGAGAGTGATAAAGCTCTTGAACGAAGATTCCAACCAGTATATACAAAAGAACCTTCAGTAGAAGATACTATTGCTATTTTACGTGGAATTAAAGAAAAATATGAAGTTCATCATGGTGTAAGAATTAAGGATGAAGCCCTTGTTGCTGCAAGTGTATTATCAAATAGATATATTACAAACCGTTTCCTTCCTGATAAGGCTATTGATTTAGTAGATGAGGCTGCATCTCAATTAAAGATGGAAATAGAAAGCCAACCTGAAGAGTTAGATAAATTAACACATAAGGTTCTTCAGTTAAATATCGAGAAACGAGCTTTAAGTAAAGAAGAAGATGAAAATAGTAAAAAACGTCTTGCAAAAATAGAAGAGGATCTAGCTAACTTTAATAGTCAGATGGATACTATGAGCGCTCAATGGCAAAATGAAAAAGCTTCAATTGAAAATTTACGTAGTAAAAAATCTAAAATGGAAGAGTTAAAGACTGCTGAAAAAAATGCAGAGAGAGATGGTGATTTGAATACAGCTGCTAAGATTAAACATGGTGAAATCCCTCAGTTGGAACGAGATATTAAACAATTATCTGCAAAACTTGAAGAAGTAAATAAAAATGGTAAGCAATTATTAAGAGAAGAAGTTAGAGAAGAAGATATTGAAAAGATTGTTAGTGCTTGGACAGGTATTCCTATTTCAAAGATGGAAAGAAGTGAAAGAGAAAAGTATCTAAAATTAGAAGAGACTTTAACTAAATCTGTTATTGGACAATCACGTGCAATATCTGTAATTAGTGATGCAATAAGACGTAATAAATCAGGTTTATCAGATATTAATAAACCTTTAGGTTCTTTTATCTTTGCTGGACCAACAGGTGTTGGTAAGACTTTGTTAGCAAAGGTTCTAGCTGATTTCTTATTTGATGATGAGAAAGCTTTAGCTCGTATTGATATGAGTGAATATATGGAGAAATTCTCAGTTAGCAGATTGATTGGAGCTCCTCCTGGATATGTTGGATATGACCAAGGCGGTCAATTAACAGAATTGGTTAGAAGAAGACCTTATTCAGTAATTTTATTTGATGAAATTGAAAAAGCTCATCCAGATGTATTTAATATTCTTCTTCAGGTTTTAGATGATGGTCGTTTAACCGACGGTCAAGGACGTGTTGTTGACTTTACGAATACTGTAATAATTATGACAAGTAATCTAGGAGCTACACAATTATTAAATTCAAATAGTTATGAAGAGGGTGAGCAAATAGTAATGGAAACTATTAGACATACCTTTAAACCTGAATTTATTAATAGACTTGATGATATTGTTGTTTTCAATAGTCTTGGTGAAGATCAAATTAAAGTTATTGTAAAATTACAACTTCAAGATTTGGTAAAGAGATTAAAAGACAAAGACATTACTGTTAGTTTTGATGATTCTTTATTAACAGAAATCTTTAAGGTTGGTTTTGATATTACTTTTGGTGCTAGACCTATTAAGCGAGCAATTCAAAATTATATTGAGAATCCACTTGCAAAAGAGCTCTTAGAAGGGCGTGTTTATCCAGGTTGTTCTATCAATTTATCATATGGAAATAAAGGTTTAATAATTGATGTAAATTAGTTAATAAAATATTAAATCAATGAGGACGAAAATTTAAATATTGGAGTCCTCTATTTTTTTTATTATATATATAAGTTTGTAGAGACTTCCTGATAAAGAATTATAAAGTTTAATAATTTGATAGGCTATAAGGCAAAATTAAGTAGCTCTGATTGTTCTTAAGTTAAAATTATTTACTTTTAGTTAAATATTGTTTAGGCTATAGAGGTATTTTATATATATTAGTTATTGGTAGATTCAGTAACTTTAATATTGCATTGGTGTTTTTAAGACAATGAGTGTATGAACTTTATAAATTAAACAAATATAGTTTAAAATAGATATAGTTATTCAATTTTAGATTTTTTACTATTATAAAAAGAGCGAGAAGAATATGCAAGTTATTATATTATCTGGTGGAAGTGGAAAAAGACTTTGGCCGCTTTCAAATGAAGTGAGATCAAAACAATTTATTCGATTGTTCGAAAATGAAGAAACAGGCGAATATGAATCTATGGTACAAAGAATTTATCGCCAGCTAAAATGTGCAAATCCAGAAGCAGAAATAACCATAGCAACTAGTTCAACTCAAGTAAGTGCTATTAAAAATCAATTAGGTGATAAAGTATCAATTTGTATAGAACCTTTTAGAAAGGATACGTTTCCTGCTATAGCTCTTGCGACTATGTATTTAAAAGATATAAAAAAAATAAATAAAAATGAAGCAGTCGTGGTATGTCCTGTTGATCCTTATGTAGATATTTCTTATTTTGAAAAGCTTTGTACTCTTGCCAGTATGGTTGAAAAAAATGAATGTAATATTGCTTTAATGGGAATGGTTCCAACCTATTCCAGTGAAAAATATGGATATATAATTCCAAAAACCAAAGAAAGTATAAGTAAAGTAGATTGTTTTAAAGAAAAACCTGTTGAGAAAATAGCCAAAGGCTATATCGATAGAGGTGCTCTATGGAATGGTGGTGTTTTCTCTTTTACACTTGATTACTTGTCAAAAGTGACTGAAAAGATATTAGGATATAAAACTTATAAAAGTTTATATGAGAACTATGGTTCTGTTGAAAAAATAAGTTTTGACTATGCTGTAGTAGAAAATGAAAGTGAAATTGAAGTTCTTAGATATGATAAACAATGGAAAGATATTGGTACTTGGAATACTTTAACAGAGGTTATGCCTTTTAAAACATTTGGTAATGTTATCGTCGATGATTCTTGTAAAAATACAAATGTAATTAATACTTTAAACATTCCTGTGCTTTGTATGGGTACTGATAATCTTATTATTACTGCAAGCAATGACGGTATTCTTGTTTCAGATAGGCATCAATCGAGTTATATAAAAAAGCATGTCTTAAAATTTGATCAACAGATTATGTTTGCTGAAAAATCCTGGGGATCTTTTACTGTTTTAGATGTACAATCTAATAGTATGACTATAAAAATACAATTAAATAAAGGGCATCAATTACGTTATCATCTCCATGAACATAGAGATGAATCATGGAATATAATCGCCGGTGAAGGTTTAGTAATTATTGATGATATTTCTCAAGAAGTTAAAAGTGGTGATCTAATAAATTTATCACGGGGTGTGATTCATACAGTTATTGCTAAAACAGAACTTCAAATTATTGAAGTCCAAACAGGAATAATTGATACAACTGATAAAATTGTAAAGCCTTTGCTTTTAGAGAATGTATATTTATTTGGATAAACTGAATTTTATAATATAAAATAAAGGAGTATTTTGGATCTCTAAATATAGATTTAACAATGCTCCATTATTAATATCTTTTAATAATTAATCCTCTTTTTATAATAAACATCTCCATTCACAGAAGCGATGCAACTCTTTTAATTCCTGGTAGTTTTCATCTTTAAAAGACCCTTTTTTTAATTTCTTGAAACCACTTTCTATCGATTATATATTCAATATATTCTTTACAAAGAAGAATTCTTAGCAATAAATTTATATACATAGTCATAGGTGTTTAGGTTAATCTTGATGTTTGGATAATGGTCAATCCTTTTAATCCAATCTTGTCCAAGTCAAGAATTCCTTTTCCCCTTATTACCTCCTTGTGAACCTTTATTTTTTTTCTTAGAATAATAAACCTCTCTACTCTATATCTCCTGTCATTAAATAACCAAGCATCAAGTTCCTCCTTTAATTCCCAATAATTTATTGAATATTAATTAAATAGATAAATTCTAGCAATAAGCTTTTTATTGTAGTGTATTTATT
>JAENWY010000199.1 GCA_016649775.1 Spirochaetaceae bacterium | reverse complement strand
TTATTCCTTAAGTTGTGAGCATTGAAAAAAATTAATAAAATTTTAAAATCAATTCAACCATTATATTGGACATAAATAAATTAATCCATTTTTATTATAGTTATATTTCTAAAATAAAAAACTCATATCATAATTCAATAAATTCTATAATACTAAGCAACAATGAGAATCAAAATTATTTACTAAAATATATTGTTAATTTTTAACATATGATTTATTATTAATAATCGTTATCAAATAGTAATGATTATCAATAGAACATATATAGGTGACAAAGAATATCGGGAGATTACATGAAATTAACACAAATTGTTAAACGAAATGGACTACTTGAATACTATCAAAGAGATAAAATTATAAAAGCTATTCAAAGTGCATTTATTGCAAAGAATCAAAAATATAGTAAAAAAGAATTAAATATTTTAGTTAAAGAAATAGAGAATAGCCTTAAGGAAGGATTACTAAAAGAAATAAATGTTGAAAGAATACAAGATTTAGTAGAAGAAACTTTAATGACTCATAAGTATTTTGATGTTGCAAAATCTTATATTATATATAGATCTAGCCAAACACAAAAAAGAGAAGATAGAAGATTAATTTGTAATAATTTAAATTTAGAAAATCTAAATGATATTCTTCGTGAAGTACAATTTGATTTTATTGAAAGTCAATATAGTTTAAATATACTTCAAAATAAATATTTAGCATTTTTAAAGCCAGAAATGACTACAAATGACAAATTAAATGCATTAATAAAGGCAAGCGTTGAGCTCACGACCATTGAAGCTCCTGATTGGGAATTTATCGCGGGAAGATTATTATTTCTTCAATTTTCAAATAATTTAGATAAATATAAAGTCCAATTTGGATTTAATAACTTATATGAGAAAATAAGTTATTTAACTGGAAATGGATTATATGGTAAATATATACTTAATAATTATTCAAAAGAAGAAATTGACAAAGTTGAAACATTTATAATAAATGATAGAAATAAATTATTTACATTTAGTGGTTTAGATTTAATGATAAGAAGATATGTAATAAAAACACATAACAATAAACTCGTAGAAACACCTCAAGAAATGTTTTTAGGAATTGCTTTACATCTTGCGATGAAAGAAAAAAGTAATAGATTAATTTGGGTAAAGAACTTTTATGATATGCTAAGTGAACTAAAAGTTACAATGGCAACTCCTACTATGAGTAATTCAAGAAAACCCTATCACCAATTATCTTCTTGTTTTATAGATACTGTACCAGATTCCTTAGATGGAATTTTTAGATCAATTGATAATTTTGCTAAAGTAAGTAAATTTGGTGGAGGAATGGGCTTATACTTTGGTAAAGTTAGGGCCGTTGGTTCTGCAATAAGAGATTTTAAAGGGGTTGCAGGGGGAATTATTCGATGGATAAAATTAGCCAATGATACGGCTGTAGCGGTAGATCAATTAGGTGTTCGCCAAGGAGCTGTTGCTGTATATCTTGATGCATGGCATAAGGATCTTCCTGAATTCTTACAACTTAGAACTAATAATGGTGACGATAGAATGAAAGCTCATGATGTGTTTCCAGCTATCTGTTACCCTAACCTATTTTGGGAAATGGTTGAAAAAGATATTGATGGAACTTGGTATATGATGTGCCCATATGAAATATATAAAGCTAAAGGGTATCACCTAGAAGATTTTTATGGAAAAGATTGGGAAGAAAAATATAAAAGTTGTGTAGAAGATTCTCGAATTCCTAAAAGAACTATAAAGGTAAAAGATTTAATTAGATTAATATTAAAATCTGCGATTGAAACAGGAACACCTTTTACCTTTAACAGAGATATTGTTAATGAAGCTAATCCTAATAAGCATAAAGGAATAATATATTGTTCTAATTTATGTACTGAAATTGCCCAGAATATGAGTGAGATAGAATTAGTAAGTAATGAAATAGAAACAGAAAATGGTGATACTATAATAGTTGAAAAACTCTTCCTGGCGATTTTGTTGTTTGTAATTTAGCCTCATTAGTTTTAGGTAACATTAATACAGATGATGAAAAAGAAATTGAAGGAATTGTTAGCACAGTAATACGAGCTTTGGATAATGTTATTGATTTGAATATGTATCCTGTTCCATATGCTAAAATTACAAACCAAAAATACCGTTCCATAGGATTAGGTACAAGTGGTTACCATCACATGCTTGCTAAGCATCAATTAAATTGGGAAAGCCAGGCTCACTTAGATTATGTAGATAAAGTTTTTGAAACAATAAACTACAGTGCCATTAAAGCTAGTATGAACCTAAGTAAAGAGAAAGGTAGTTATAAATTCTTTAAAAATAGCGAATGGGATAATGGTAAATACTTTGAACAAAGACATTATAAAAGTGGAAAATGGCTAGACTTAAAATCTGAAGTTCACACAAATGGTATTAGAAATGCATACCTTATTGCAATAGCTCCAACAAGTAGTACAAGTATTCTTACAGGAACAACAGCTGGATTAGATCCTATAATGAATAAGTTTTATTTAGAAGAAAAGAAAAATATGATTATTCCAAGAGTAGCTCCTCAATTAAACAAAGAAACTTTTTGGTACTACAAAAGTGCTCACTTAATTGATCAAAACTGGAGTATCAAAGCCTGTGGAGTTAGACAAAGACATGTTGATCAAGCGATGAGCATGAATATTTATATAACAAATGAAATGACTTTTAGGACCATTCTAAATCTTTATTTAGCAGCTTATAAAAATAATGTTAAAACAATTTATTATTTAAGAAGTCAATCGTTAGAAGTAGAAGAATGTGTTTCATGTAGTTCATAAAATAAGGAGAAAATAATTATGGATAAAAACGAAATAAAAAAAAGACCACTATTCAACGAAAATGGAGATATTTCATTAGATAAAAGGAAAATGGTTGGAGGAAATACAACTAATTTAAATGACTTTAACAATATTAAATATAGTTGGGCTAGTGATTGGTACAGACAAGCTATGAATAACTTCTGGGTACCTGAAGAAATTAATATGAATACAGATGTTCATGACTATAGATTGTTGGATAAATATGAAAAGGAAGCCTATGATAAAGTATTAAGTTTCTTAATATTCCTTGATAGTGTTCAAACGGCAAACCTACCTAATATAAGCCAATACATTACTGCTAATGAGGTTAATTTATGTTTAACAATACAAGCTTTCCAAGAAGCAGTACATTCACAAAGTTATGGTTACATGCTAGATACCATATGTGCACCAGAAGAAAGAACAGAAATTCTTTATCAATGGAAAGAGGATAAACATCTATTAGAAAGAAACAAATTCATTGGTAATTTATATAATAAATTCCAAGATAATCCCAATTTGAAAACCTTAGTTCAAACTATGATAGCTAATTACATTCTCGAAGGTGTTTATTTTTACTCTGGCTTTATGTTCTTTTATAATTTAGGCAGAAACAGTAAGATGCCTGGTTCAGTGCAAGAAATTAGATATATTAATAGAGATGAAAATACTCATCTATGGCTATTCAGATCTGTTTTACTTGAAATGAAAAAAGAAGAACCTCAAATGTTTACAGAGGAATTAATTAATTCTTATAGAGAAATGATAAAAGAAGGTTGTGAAATGGAAATTGAATGGGGACTTTATGTTATTGGCGATAATATTGCAGGACTTAACAAGCAAATGGTTACTGATTATATTCAATATTTGGGAAATTTACGTTGCACTCAACTTGGATTTAAAAAGTTATATGAAGACCATGATAGTGAGCCAGATACTCTTCAATGGGTAAGCCAATACTCCAATGCAAATTTAATAAAGACTGATTTTTTCGAAGCTAAAAGTACCGCATATGCTAAAAGTTCAGCATTAGTTGATGATCTTTAAAATATAAAATTTTCGACTTTTATAATCGAGTAGGCAGACACCTCGCAATGCCAACCTCTCACACCACCCGGCAAATACCGATAAAATAATTATACCGACGATGTTAAATATCTTATATTAATTCTAGTTCCAGTATATAAAAGATTTTTTCACTATCGGTATAATTTTCTTTCTCATTTATTTTTTTTAGTCCTATTCGTGACTAATGTGGACGTGTTATATTAATAAATCCCTGTATATATAATAACATTATCAAATTAGGCAGTATAAATATGTGAGATTCAGAGATAAAAAAGCAAATAGAAGTTTCCCAACAACATATTCAGGTA
>JAENWY010000308.1 GCA_016649775.1 Spirochaetaceae bacterium | reverse complement strand
TGGTCTAAGCAAAGAAGAATTCCAAGAAGCAATTAAAAATGGTGTTAGAAAAATCAACTATTATACTTATATGACTCTTTGCGGTGGTAAAGCAGTGAAAGAATTTATTAATAATAAAAAAGATGATGATTTAGTATTTTTTCATGACATTCCAAATGTTGCAATTGCAGCAATGAAAGAAAATATAATTGAAGCCATTGAAATATTTTCATTAAAAAAATAAAAGAAGGTTGGTTTGAAAAAAGGAATAACAATTGTTGGTTCATTAATATTAGATAAACATTATCGAGTTGATGCTTTTCCTTCTGAAAGTACTCTTTCCACAATACAACTTGGAAATGAATATATAGGAGGAGCAGGTAATTTAATTCTTGATTTAGCTAAAATTGATAGTGAATTTCAAATTAAAACTTGTGGAATGATTGGCTCAGGACCTAATGGAGATACAATCCTTGAGGGTCTTAAAGCCTATCCAAATATTAATACAGATGGGATAGTTTATGGAGACAATACTTCTATAACACTTGTTATTGATGCCCAAAATAATAAGAGTAGAACCTTCTTTTATTATCCTGGTGCAAGTGATGAATTTAGCATTGACGATATTAATTGGGATTTAATTGATTCTGATATTTTTCAATTAGAATATCTCCTCTTGTTAAAAAAAATTGATGCAATAGATAAAGAATATGGAACAATTGCTGCAAGAATACTATGTGAGGCTAAAAAAAGAGGGTTTTTAACTTCAGTTGATATGGTATCTGAAAAAGGACCTCGTGCATCAGCTCTAGTTCCTTTTGCATTAAAATATACTGATTTTTGTACAATTAATGAAATTGAAGCTCAGGAAATTACAGGGCAAGAAATTATTGTTGAAGGTAATATAAGTACTTTAAAAATAATTTCTGCCTTGAAAATTTTAAAGAAAATGGGTGTATCTAAATGGGTAATTATTCATAATTCTAAATATAGTATTGGATTAGATTGTGAAACTAATGAAATCTACAAAGTTCCAAGTTTGAATATTCCTAAAGATATAATTATTGGGACAACAGGAGCTGGCGACGCATTTTGTTCAGGTGTTTTATATTCAGTTTACCAAGGAAAGAATATTTTAGATGCTATGAAATTTGCTTCAGCAACAGCTGGATGTTCACTATTTGCCTATGATGGTTCTAGTAGTATGTGTGATTATAAGAGTATAATAAAATTGTATGATAAATATAAATATGAGGTAGAATATGAAAAGATCTGAGATTAATGAAATTATTAAGAAAATGGAAGAATTATTAAAACAATATAAGTTTTCATTGCCCCCATTTTGTAAATGGACTCCAGAAGAATGGTTAATTAAAAATAACGAATTTGATGAAATTAGAAATAATAAATTAGGTTGGGATATAACTGATTTTGGTGCAGGTGATTTTTCTAAGTGTGGTTTTGCACTCATTACATTACGTAATGGAAATCAAAATGATGAAAATAACCAGAAGGTTTATGCTGAAAAATTAATAATGCTTCAATCAAATCAAACTGCGCCATTACATTTCCATTGGAAAAAAAGTGAAGATATAATAAATAGAGGTGGAGGGACATTATTAATAACCTTATTTAATTCAAATAAAGAAGGTGAGAAACTCAATTCCGATGTTTTAGTACATACTGATGGAAGAGCTTATTATGTAAAATCGGGAACTTCTATTAAATTAGAGCCAGGAGAAAGTATTACACTTTATCCTTATCAATATCATAGTTTTGCTACTGCCCTTGATACTGAAGATATTTTAATAGGTGAAGTTTCTCAAACAAATGATGATGAAATGGATAATAGATTTTTTGAAGATCTACCAAGATTTCCAAAAATAGAAGAAGATGTAAAACCTTATAGGTTATTATGTAATGAATATCCCGAAGTAGTTAATAATTAACGGGAGATTTTATGACTATAAAAGAATTAAAGGAAGAGGCTTATTTAGCTAATCTAGAAATACCTAAAAGAAATCTTGCAATATATACTTGGGGTAATGTTTCTTCATTTGATAAGGAGAAGGGTTTTTTTGCTATTAAACCTTCTGGTGTATCATATGATACTCTACAGCTGGAAGATATGGTGGTAATATCTTTAGAAGGTGAAATAGTAGAGGGAACTCTTAAACCCTCTTCTGATACTCTTACCCATCTAGAACTTTATAAGAATTTTCCAATGATAGGAGGAATCTGTCATACTCATTCCTCCTATGCAACGGCTTGGGCTCAATCAATGTATTCTGTCCCAATTTTAGGTACAACTCATGCTGATCACACCCCTTATCCAATTCCTTGTACAAGACTTTTAACTGAAATAGAAGTTATAAAAAAC
>JAENWY010000237.1 GCA_016649775.1 Spirochaetaceae bacterium | reverse complement strand
CACTCATCATATTTTTCTAATCCATCTTCTATTAGAATTGATTCTTTAACTTTACCAATGTTCTCAGGGTTTAAATCAAGAACTCTAACATTTCCCCTCTTTTTAATTTGACTTAATATACCCGGTTGTAAACCAACAAGAAGAACTTTTTTGTTACTATAATTCTCATTTAAAAATTCAAGATATTTTATTGCACATAAACCAGGCTCTTTATCTTTACAATGGATAGAAGAAGTTGATAAATTTAGATAACGAAGAACAGCATTGATAGTAGCTATAAAGATTCCTCTATTTCTTAAATCATTATCAAGATCCATTTCCAATACATCCTCAATCGTACCAGAAAATGCTACAGGCTCCGGGGTAAAGGCTTGCCCAATACTTCCTTTATAGTTAGCCTGCAACATTACTTCATTACCAATTAGTATCGGATAATCTTTTCTTTCAGTATTACCAATTGCTTCTTTAGCAGTTAAACCTCTACTTTCTATTTTAATTAATGTTGTATTTAATCCATTCTCATTAACAATTTTTATAAATCTATTTTTTATTTTATCATAGATTTCTTTCTGTTTATTTTCCATAAAATTTTATCCTCTAGTATTACATTGTAAAAAGGTATTAACCTCATAATTTTCACTTGCCATAAATAATGTTGAAGGAGTTTTAGTTGCCTTCAATTTTCCTTTTACTAAAACATGAATTGTATCTGCTAATTTTATTGCTTCTTTGAAATCATGTGTTACTAATATAATTATTCCATTATATTTCTTTTTATAATCAATTATTGCATCTATTAGTATTTGTTTTGTGTTTGGATCCATAGCGGAAAAGGGTTCATCTAAAAGTAATACTCTAGGATTAATAATTAAAGATCTACAAAGTGCTGTTCTTTGTTTCTCTCCACCACTTATTACACTAGGATTTTTATCCAATATATTTGAAATATGAAATTGTTTAGCAATTTCATTAACTTTCATATCAATTAAACTTTTATCCATTTTTTTAACTTTTAGTCCAAATCCAATATTTTCTCTAACACTCATATGGTTAAATAAACAATAATCTTGATAGACAAACCCAATTCCTCTTTTGTTAGAAGAAATAGAGGAAACATCTTTCCCATTAACATAAATACAACCAGAATTTCCTCTATATATTCCAGCAATAGATTCTAAAAGCATAGTTTTCCCCGAACCTGTTTCTCCCAGAATAGCTATTGATTGTCCATCTTCAATATTAAAATTAATATTAGATAAACAAAAGCTACCTCTTTTTAATGAAAAGTTATCAATTTTAATCATATCTTGATTTTACCTTTATTTTCTTTTGTAATATTGTTGTTATTAAAAGAGTAACGAGACAAAAAAACAGCATAATAAGAGCGGCCGCCAGGGCCATATCCGTATCACCTGTTGCAATATTTAAATATATTGCGCCAGGTAAAGTCTCTGTCTTCATAGCTGTTATCCCAACTAGCATAAGGGTTGCTCCAAATTCTCCTATTGCTCTTTGCCAACATAAGGCAAAGGCAATAATTATCGAAACTCTTATCTGAGGAAGGGTAATAGCAAAAAAGGTTTGTGTTCTATTAGCACCTAAAATTGATGCAGTAAATTCTAATCTACTATCAAGCTTAGTTAATTCACTTCGAATCAATTTAATAGCGTATGGTAAATTTACAGTTAACTGAGCAACAACTATTCCTATTGGAGAAAAGATTACAGGAATTCCCATATTCCTCAAAGTTTTACCAAGAGGAGAAGAGAATATTAACAATAGTGATAAACCAATTACTAAATAAGGTAATGATAATGGAAGCTCTATAATTGTTGAAATTATTGGAGACTTAATAAATTTTACTTTTTCTAGATAAAATGAAATAAATATAGCAATAACAATAGCAATTAATGTACTTATTGTAGCTGTCAGTAAGCTTAAACCAATTGAAAATCTAATTTCCTTTGAAAAAAACACTTTAGAAATCGAACTAAATCCACCAACTACAATAAATGAGATAATTGTCAAAAAGAATAAAAACACCAAGCTAGTTATAAGAAAAGATAATATTTCAAACTTTTCAAGAGGATACTTAGAGTCTCTCATACCCTTCACTTTCCCAGATTCTTATTGCTTTTTCACTTTTTAAGAATTTAATTAATGCTGATTGAGCTTCAATATTTTCACTGTATTTTAAACTTGCTGCGCAAATTATTCTTGTATATTTATCAGTTAATTTAGAATCAATAATTTGAGAATTCTCTCCAGCATTATTCTTCCAATTAATCATAGCATCACATTCACCTCTTTCTAATGCTGTGTAAATTGTAGCTGCTGCTGCTTGCCTTGCAATAATATTAACTTTATCAGATAAGTCAAAATCTGAAAGTATTTTATCTGCAATTTTACCAGCAGCTGTTGAACTATTTCCTATAACTAAAGTTACGTCTTTTCTTGTTAAATCTTGGAGGCTTGTAATTCCTTTGGGATTTCCTTTTTGAACCGCAAAAGATACTTTATGAAGTGCTAAATCATCAATACTACTTACAGAATCGGTAATAACCTCTAAATCTTGATGTGATGCACAAATAAATACATCTCCAGATTTTGTGATATTCATTTGACTTACAATCTGCCCAAAATTTGCAAGAGTTAAATCGACATTATAATTACTATCTTTCTCAAATGCATTAATAACTTTTTTAACAGGTTTGCTCATTCCTACACCGGCATAAACATGAAGAGTGTAATTATTGGCACTTTCTTTAGTTCCTTCACTAAATCCTGATGCAATTAATGTTAACGATAATAATAAGCATACAATTAATTTTTTCATCTGTTTCATTTATTACTTCCCTTTTTTAATTACTTGTTTCCATTATTTCTAATTCAGATTGCCTAGCACATTCTGAAGAAAGCCCACAAAGTGTATCAATTCCATGTTTCAAAGGTTCAATTATGGATTTAAGTTGCTCTTCTACAGCTATAGGAGAACCTGATAAATTTATTATCAAGGTATTTTTTCTTGTTCCAGATACTCCTCGAGAAAGGATTGATCTTGTTGTATATTTCATTGTTTGAAAGCGAATTGCCTCACTAATTCCTGGGACTTCCTTTTCTATTACACATTTTGTAGCCTCAGGTGTAATATCTCTAAAGGATAAACCGGTTCCACCTGTAGTTAATATTAAATCAGCCTTTCTTAAATCACATATTCCAATTAATAATTTTTCCAGTGATTCTTTATCATCAGGAAGTATTTCTTTCAGAACAACTTCATAACCATTATCCCTAACTATTTTTTCTATAACTCCAGAGCTAGTATCAACTCTTTCTCCCCGACTTGCTTTATCACTTAACGTAATAAT
>JAENWY010000118.1 GCA_016649775.1 Spirochaetaceae bacterium | reverse complement strand
TTGAAATCCATAGAGAAAAGAGTGCATTATTTTGTTGTTTCATTAATTATAAAAAGCCTTTAGAATCTATTTTGTTTTGGCAATCTAGCAGTTTCTAAGATATTAAACAACAAGCACGTTCCCTCTGAATTTTCTACTATTTCTAAAAGTAAATTAATATTATCATATATATCCGGAAGGGAAAATGACAAGTTAATGAAATATCTTGAACCGCTCTACAGAAGTTCTTACAAAAGTAAATATTTATAAAAAAAGAATAAATATCAAAAATACACCTCACAAAAGATTATGCTCAGCCCAAAAAAAAGCTTACACTTTTTGAAGCACTGAAACCATCAAACCTTACAGTCAAAAAAGAAGATTAATAATAAAGAAAGACACAAAGAAATGAATTACTGTAAGCGATAAGCTTGCTTAAATCAATGTTTATCTTTCAGACAGAGGGAATTTTAATGATTTAGTAAAGCTCTATAATGTATCTCATGAACAGTCATGAACGGGGTAAAGGGAAAAGATAATATTATCAATGAATTTAAAGCCTGTGCTATAATATTTCTAAATGAATCTGCAGAAGATTCTTAAGGAGATGAAGGATGGACGGAAAACCATGTTCATTACGAGAACAGGATTAATGACTTCTAATAAATGAAAAAAGGCTTATATATAGGATTGCATATTTAGAATCATTGCTAACAATTAACGGTATCAAAGAAAAAGATATTTTTAAAAAAAAATTATATAGCAATTCAAAAGGTTAATCTATCAGATAACATGAAGATTAATATCAGTTTATTCTGCTCTGTTGCCGATATATCAAGGACCTCTTACTATCAATATATTAGAAGTTTAAGATACTGTAATTCCGAAAATAATCAGTACCTGGATTTTATTGCTGAAGTTCAAAATGAAACTGGTTATGGATTTTGATATCAAAGTATGATTACTAGAATAAACAGTTAGTTTGATGATCACTTTAATACCAAACGCATATGATATTTGAGGGATTAGAATGATAAGTTTTATCAGTGGTAAAGCATAAAAGGCATACTGGCGAGCAATATAAGCAACTTAAGGAACAAAAGCTAACATAACAAAGGATCATATCAAGATGCATTTCTTTTCTGGAACACCAAGGAAAATCTTTATAGAAGATATAACATATATATTTACCTTTGAAAGAGGGTTTACCTCTAACTCCTATTGCTAGGTGCTACAAGTTTCCAAGGCATCATTTTATTTTCTATTATTTCAATAGATTTATATAAAGAAATACCCAAAAGACTTATAAATACAATTCCAGTGTACATTCGAAGGTAATTAACCATTATCCAACTGTTCATAATATAGTAACCAATACCGTAATCTGTTGCAAAATTTTCACTGAAAAATAAAACTGATAAGCTAATACCAACAGAAATCCTTAATGTTGAGAAAATCCCAGGTAGTATGCTAGGTACTATAATATCAACTAAAACTTGATTTTTACTTAAATTATAAGCCTTAGATAGCTCTACATAATGATAATTTATCTCTGCCACACTATCTTTAATCATCAACACTGCAGGAAAGAAAATAACCATTGATACTATTAGGATTTTACTTAAATCACCAATACCAAATAAAACAAGAAAGATAGGCAACAAAGCAATTTTTGGAACAGGTTGAAAAAGATAAATAATAGGTGTTAATAATTTATTAGTGGTGTTTTTCAATCCCATTAAAATACCTAATGGAATAGCAACTATCAAAGCCAATAAAATACCTGATAAAACCCTATAAAGACTGACAACAAGGTGAATAAGCACTTCTCCTCGCAACAATTCTAAAAACACTTCTTTTACAATTAAATGAGGAAAAGGAACTATGGGTATAGAAAAACTGAAGGCAATAATATACCAAGGTATTAACAATATCAAAGCACTCTTTATAAAATAACATTTATGCATGACCTCTTCCTTTTAATGCAAGTCTAACTTCTTTTACATTTTTAAAATATTTTTCCGACAATCTATTGTGACCTTTGGTATCAATCTCTTTCATTTGATCACCAAAGACAATTACCCTATCTCCCATGTACACAGCTTCTTCAATATGATGAGTTACCAGTATTAAACTCATACCAAGTTCAGCTGATAATTTAAGAATGCTGTCTTGAAGAGATTCTTTAGTTAATTCATCTAAACTAGCTGTAGGCTCATCTAAAAGCAAAACCTTTGGCTGTCTTACTAATACACGAGCTAAAGCAACCCTTTGCCTCTCTCCCCCACTTAACTGAGAAGGATATTTATCTTCATGTCCCTTTAGACCAACCATATCAATATATTTTTGGACAGGAATTTTTTTATCTAATCCTAATAAGATATTATTTTTTACAGTCTTCCAAGGTAGAAGCCTATCCTCTTGGAATAAAAGACCAATATCTTTTTGACTAATATCCTCTAAATGTATAGAACCCTGTGAAAGTTCCTTTAAACCCTTTATACAGTAGAGAAGGCTTGTTTTTCCACAACCACTGTGACCAACAATACTAATATTATTTTTCTGTTCAATTTTTATATTTAAGTTTTTAAAAACTTCAATTGAGCCATAATTAAAAAAAGCCTTCTCTATGTTTATCATTATTTTACAAACCTTCTATCTAGAATATCATCTGGAGTAATTTGATATGTTTTGCCTAATAAATTACCTGTCCATTCAATTAATTCATTAATAAACTTATCTGAAGGTAAAGAGGCATCCTTATAATCAGGCAAAGTGATAGAATCTCTAATTTGAGGTGGTAAAGTAGTTATAGTTTCCATTAAAACATCTCTCGCTAGGGATGGATCCTTTTGAATATCAGCAATTGCTTTTCCGTACGCTTTAGTGAACAACTCAATTGATTTAGCTTTTTCAGATATCGCTTTTTCAGTAAATGCCATTATATCTAGGCTCTCACTAGGAATACCATCATAAATAACCTTAGTTAATCCATTCATTTCTCCAATAGATGCGACGGGTTCAGGGATTAAACCTCTTTCAATAACTCCAGTTTCAATTGCTTCTAAACGAGTTGGGATAGCATTAATATATACTTTTTTGTAGTTGTATTCATCTCCAAGATATTGTTCTACAAGATAATTGGAAACACTTATTTCCATCATTCCTACTTTAATATCTTTATCATCTGCATGCTTTGGGTTCACAAGAAGAGGGAACATACCATCTGTAGATAAAACACCTTTCAATCCAAAACCTTCAGCATTATTTGTAATTAAGGCAACTATATCTGTCATAGCACCATCAATTTCATTTGTTTGTAAAGCAGTTTGCCTATTTTGAGCATTTGTATAAATTTGTATGTCTACGTCTAAACCCAACTCTTTAAAATAACCATTTTTTTCAGCTAACATTATAGGTGCGATATCAACTGCAGGCATTAACCCTATTTTTAAAGATTTTGTTTCTTCTTTTGTACCATTAGCAAATACAGAACTTGCAAACACTGCCAGAGTTACAACCATTAATAATACGCTTATAAATTTTTTTTTCATTTCCATTTCCTTTTCCTTTTTTTTATATAGTTAGAATTATATCAAAATACACTAAAATGCAAACTAGTTTCAAGACCGCCAATTATTAAAATATAAATCACTTTTTGCACAGTGGTGAGGAATTTTGACACAAAACCCTAATATAAAAGCTTAATCTGAATATAATTAACTAAACAATACAGGAATTGGGTTTTCAAAAGTTTAATTTAATAAAATTTATAGCCCTATTATAAATAAAATTGTAAACACCAAAGGAGTAACTTCCAATTTGGAAAATGGGATAATTCATTTCTAATTAACCTATAATAGCTATTTAAAAGCCTTTTTGAATGCTAATATTTAATATCAATTGGAATATAAGCATTACACCTAAATGTTAAGTCTCTCTATTTGAGTATCACCACTTTGCAAAAAGGGATTTTAAAATATTTATATCCACAAATTTATTTTATATTACCTAACTATTGATTAGATTATGTAGATGATTGGATAAAGTGAACTTTATTCTTCATTTTATAGACTTGACCTAAAATAAATCCAATGATACAAACTTAATAACAAGAATATTCTTTTAAAGGACAAAAAAAGAAAAAACATGAAACAATTTAAATCACTAATTAAAAATTATTGGATAGCTTTAAGGGTCTTTTCCCTTACATTAGCTTTTGCATCTACCACTTATGGAATTATAGCAGCATATATCAATGGATATTTTAAAGTACATAGCTCATCTTATATGGTCTTCCTTGTTATTATTATTACAATTGCAGGCCTAGCATCTCAAGCAGGAGCAAATTTAATTAATGACTTTTTTGAAGGAAGTTTTAAATATCCTCCCCAAGGTACAAAAACTATGACTTTCTTAAATATGGAACGCAGTTACTTTGATGTATTTGTCTTTCTCTCTGGTATTGCTGCTCTACTTTTAGCGTGTCTTATAGGTATTTACCTAATTTATATAACTAATATATGGATGTTAGTTATTGGCTTGATTGGTGTAATAGGATCTTATTCATATACGGGAGAACCATTTGTTTATAAACGTAGAGGTCTTGGTGTACCCATATCTTTTATTTTAATGGGGCCACTTATGAGCTTAGGTGCTTATTATGCTATAGCAGGAGCTTTTTCCTTCACTCCTATTTTACTTAGTTTACCAACATCTCTATTAATCCCTGCTCTTATGATAAGCAATGAAATGAGAGACTTTTTAAGAGATAAAAAATTTGCAATGGGAACTATGACAGTGAGAATTGGTTCGAAGGTAAGCATTTTTCTTTTTATATCATTAATGTTAGGAGTATATATACTTACAATTATTTACATAATACTAGGTTTATTTCCAGTTTATTCGCTAGCTAGTTTTATTACGCTTCCCTATGCTATAAGAGCTATAAGAAATGTTAAAAACGCTAAGAACTTAGGA
Organism: Spirochaetaceae bacterium; assembly: GCA_016649775.1. Taxonomy (GTDB): domain Bacteria; phylum Spirochaetota; class Spirochaetia; order Sphaerochaetales; family Sphaerochaetaceae; genus Pleomorphochaeta. The sequence continues at coordinate 2,206 of JAENWY010000118.1, read as the reverse complement.
ATTCAAAATACAACCAAAGTTCATTTTTATTATAGTTTGATTATATTTATTTGTTTTATTATCTCATTTTTTTAATATTGTTTTACAAAAACAAATAATATATATAAAAGAAAAAAACTTAATCTTTTAGATAACGACATATTGAAGCCTAATGGAAATTCTTATCGAAGAAAAAGAAATAGGCTAACAAATATCATAAAAAGAGCAGTAAAAACTTCCAAATCAATTAAAGAAAGAAGGGGGTGAGATAAGATGAGTTTAAATCGCTACCATTTACATTGGAAAGGGATACCCACCCTTATATTTACAGAACAACTAGGAAATATCTTAAATTCCTCATTCCTTTAAGGGATAAGAATTATAGTGACTTCCTATAGCCTTTCTTAAAGAAGGACATCTCGTTCTTGGGCTTATGGTCTGACTCACTTAAAACTATTACAAAGATTGAGGATGTTACACAGTTGTTTTAAAATATACTAATTAATAAGTATCATGAACAAAGAATTGTAATGCTATTTCTCTTAGCTTCAAGAGAGATAGAAGATTAGCATATAATAGATTTAATTGATGCTATGCTTCCTTATATCGACTCTTAGACTCTATGTGATAGTTTTGTAGATATGCCTAAAGTTTGCAAAAAAACTGAATCTCAATAATCCTTTTGTCAAAGATTAAAGTATCAAAGAGTACTCCTATAGGGTTCTGTTTTCATTATTTATGAGTAACTCATCTTTTGTTGATTATTCATTTCTTGATAAGATTATTTCAATTATTGAACAATTTGATAGAAGTGAAACTAAGAGTATAAGGGTCAAAGCAGAGGCTATAGTTACCATTTTAATACATATATATATTGAAGTGGTACAAGGATGCTCCATTTGAGCATATAGATTACAATAAGGTAATTCAAAAGGTAAGAGACTCAAGGCGTATAGAAAAAAATACAACAAAACACCTAAATATCAAAAAGGTCTTTATCTCATATTAAGATAAAGACCTTTGTTTTAAGAATAAATTCTTACGATTTTACTCGATAGTAACTACTCCATTATTTAATGCTTTAGCAACTAATTCATAGAATCCACTAACATGAATAGAGGCTCCTGAAATATCATCGGTGTGACCTGCATCATCTTTATATGAGATAGCACTTACATCTTGAGTTTTAAGAAGATGTTGCTCTACTAGAGCAGCTTGTTCATACCACTCAGCTTGTGCGCCACCAAATTTTACCATGTTATAATTACCGGCCATATCGAATGCCTTTTTGTCTTCACCCTCTTTGTTAAGAGCTGACCAATATACGTTAACAATGTTTCCATTTTTTACGAATAAGGAGACATACTCTTTCCAACCGTTATCGAAAGCATCTTGAGTTGCATAATAACCGCCATCAGTGTAAGGACCAAGTACTACTGGACCTGCTTTTAGAGCAGCATTAACTAAAGCCATAAATCCACTTATGTGAATAGATACACCACTAATTGCATCAGTGTGGCCTTCCTCGTCAATGTACTTAACAAGAGAAGGATCTTGAATATCAATAAGGTATTGTTCTGCCTTTGTAGCTTGTTCTGACCATTCAGCTTGAGCGCCACCAAATTTAACCATGTTATATTTTCCAGCAGCATCAAAAAGTTTTTTATCTTCGCCCATTGTATCGATTGCAGACCAGTTAGCACCAACAATATTACCGTTGATAACAGTTAGAGCAACATAATTTTTCCAACCTGAATCAGGGAATTCAGAATCAGCCATGAAATATGCACCATCTTCATACATACCTTTGCCAACAGGACTATTAGCTAAAGCTTTTTGTGCTAGTTCAAAGAATTCAACTACATGAATACTAACACCTGCAATATCATCAGTGTGACCTTTGTCATCTTTGTAACTAATTACTGATGGATCTTGGGTCTTAATGAGATACTGTTCTACTTTTGCAGCTTCTTCAGACCAATCAGCTAGTGCTCCACCCAATTTCTTCATGTTATATTTACCAGCTTTATCAACTGCTTTTTTTGAAGGTCCAGCACTTACATTTACACCATTCCAATCAGCTTTTGTAATCTTGCCATTTTCAACAGCTAAGGTAACAACATATTTCCATCCATTTGATGCAAAACTATCTTCAGTAGCAAAATAGATTCCATCTTCATAAGAACCGTCTTTTACAACAACCGCTTTTGGTGCTTCTTGTGTAACA
>JAENWY010000047.1 GCA_016649775.1 Spirochaetaceae bacterium | reverse complement strand
TATTTCTATTATCGTGTGTTGTTGTATTATCTTTACTCATTATGCTAATTCATCCTCACTTAATTGTGACATTGCAATTTCTTTGTAAATTTCACAGTTCTTTAACAATTCTTTGTGTTTACCCTTGCCGACAATCTTTCCTTCATCTAATACAATTATTTGATCTGCATCAATAATAGTTCCAATACGTTGTGCAACAATAATGTTAGTTACATGAGCAGTTTCTTCTTTTAACGCAGTTCTTAAAACACGATCTGTTTTATAATCTAACGCTGAGAAAGAATCGTCAAATATATAGATTTCTGGATTACGGCAAATTGCTCTTGCGATAGAGATTCTTTGTTTTTGTCCACCTGAAATGTTAGCTCCACCTTGAGAAATAGAAGCATCTAAGGTACCATCCATGTTTTGTACAAAATCAGTAGCTTGTGCTATTTCAATAGCTTTATTAACTGCATCCTTACTATAACTAGTTTTACCATTATCTCCATAAGCAACATTTGACTCTACAGTACCTTTAAATAAAACTGATTGCTGAGGTACATAGCCAATCTTATCTAATAAATTCTCTAATTTATATTCTCTTACATTTACACCGTCGATAAGTACTTCACCTTCTGTAGTATCAAAAAATCGAGGAATCAAATTTATTAATGTAGACTTACCACTTCCTGTAGACCCAATAAATGCAACAGTTTCACCATGTTTTGCACTAAAACTTATATTTTCTAGTACTGGGGCAGAGGCACCTGGATATGAAAAACTTACATTATTAAATGTAATTTCTCCAATGGAATTAGATTTACCATCAGTTTGTGTGCCTTCAAGTATATTAGGTTCTGTGTCTAATACTTCATTGATACGATTTGCAGCAACAGTTGCACGAGGAAGCATAATAAAAATCATAATTAAAATCATAAATGACATTATTACTTGAATTGCATAACTTGAGAAAACAACCATATTAGAGAAAATTGTTAATCTATCAACCATTGAAGCAGCTTCAATCACATAAGCGCCAACCCAATATATAGCAAGAGATAAACCATTCATTATTACTGTCATCATAGGATTCATTATAGACATTGCTCTATTAGTAAACATTTGAGTACTTGTTAATTCTTCGTTAGCTGTTTCAAATTTATTCTCTTGATAATTTTCTGCATTATATGCTTTTACAACACGTAAACCTGTTAAATTTTCTCTAGTTACTCGTGTAATATTATCAGTCAAAACTTGCATTTTTTTAAATTTAGGAATTACCCTTATCATCAAAATTGTAACCATTGATATTACTATAAGAAGGGCTATACCTACGATATATACAAAATCAACACCTTTGCCCAATATTTTTGTTAAAGCCCATATAGCCATGATTGGAGCCCTAATTGCTATTTGTAAAGCAAGTACAATAAACATCTGAACTTGTGTAATATCATTTGTAGAACGAGTGATTAAACTTGAAGTAGAAAATCTATTTAACTCTTCCATTGAAAATGAATCAACTTTATCAAATAAGATGGCACGTAATCTTTGAGCAAAAGAAGAACTAATTCGAGCTGCAAAATAACCTACTATTATTGCAGATACAAAACTTCCTAATGCACAAAGTAGCATATAACCACCATTAATCCAAATGTCACTTATTGCACTGCCTGGAATCTGTGTCAATCGTGTAACCATCGACATATAAGCTGGAAGCTTTAATGAGAGCCATACTTGAACAACTATAAATACCAAGCTTATAGCTGTCATAAACCATTCTTTCCACTTAAAATATTTAAAAATCTTTATCATGTGAAATTGTCCCCTTATAATTAACTTTTCGTCACATTTATTTCGTTATTTTATTAATAACCTTATTTTATCTTTTTGATTGTCCGTTTGGATGACTTTATTATGAATGACATAACAACTATTAAGTCTAAAGCATCCTATTATTTTATAAATTTTGATTTATGAATTCTTGAATAATGTACTTCAGAAGTAAAACCCATTAAGACATAAAAAATGAGAGTATATTCAACAGATGTTGCAAACTTAATAAATATAATTAAATTTGAACATTACATCTAATTATTCTTGTAATGTTAGGGTGAATTTTTAAAATACATGATAGCAATATTCATATTTTTCTTAACGAGTTGAAATATATTTATTTTCAAAGAAATGTATTCCAAAAACAACACAATATTAGAAAAGTTTTTTTACTTTCAATTTTTTATTCATTATTAATTTCATTAGAGATTTCTGTCATTTTATCAACTAATTTAATCATTTGTTTTACGTTATCTTCACCAAGACGACTTACAATTTTTGTTAATTTGTCCGTAAATTGTGAATAATGTTCTTTCATTATTTTTCTTCCCTCAGGTGTTAATGTTACTATTATATTACGACGATTGTTTTCATTTATAGATCGTTTTATATATGCTTTTTTCTCAAGACTAGATAAGTTTTGTGATATAGCTCCCTTAGAAATTGATAGATATCCCTTTAAATCTGAAATTTTAACATTATCTTTTGGATCTGTTGTGTTATTAACAATTTCATTCATTATAATAAGTTCAGTCATATTTATTTTATTATTTTGAGATTCCCTATTAAAACCTTTATGAATCATTTTTTTAAACTGAAAAATTGATTGAATTAATTCACAATTTAGTTCTTGTCCCATTTTTATCTCCTACTAATAATTGCATTACTTTGTTAGCTCTTCTTTATTTAGTTAAAATACTGATTATTTAATCCTAAATTTTTTAATATATCTTGCTAGATTAATAGTTTAGAATTGAATGGTTTAGTAATAAATAGTTTAGTACTAAACCATTTTATATAGAACAATATAATAATAAACAATTTATGTGTCAATATTTTTTAAAAATATTTATTTATTAGTTTTCTAGGGGTAGAATTTCGTGGAGAGAAAGGAAGAAGGCATATATTACAAGGGCTCATATGTGTGGACAAGGAAAAAGTACACCGTCCATATTTTATGAGTCATTTTTTTGACTCAAAGGGAAAATATTAATATGAGTCAAGAAAATGAAATTCTAAATATTAAAATTAAAGAAGGAATGAAACTTTCTGAAATAATAAACTTAAAAAGTTTATATAGTAAAATGAAATCTAATTTCAAACAATATATTCCTGGTGGTACTAAACATTTAAATGATTATCCTGTAATATTAATTATAACAAATGAATTGTAATATTATTACAAATGGAAAAGTAGAAATGCTTTTTAAGCTCTTAAAGTATGTAAAATATCCTTTAATTTATAAAGGATTATATAATGAACGATATCCTAAATTTGTTTATGAGTAGTTATCAAAAGCTCCTTCATTAAAATCGATAAAAGAAGATTACACTGCTTATTGACATTTGTCTTTTTAAGCCAAAGAACTAATTGTCATAAACAGAGCTATTTTTTATATAATACAGTTATTTAAATTTAACGGAGAATATTAATGTTAAAAAAGTTTTTTTCATATTACAAGCCCTATATTGGCTTGTTTGTCTTAGATATTGTTGCAGCAATTGTTTTTTCAGTAGTATCTATTTTTTTCCCTATAGTAACAAGAAGTCTAATTAAAACATATCTTCCAAATATGATGTGGAATTATATGATTATGTCCTTTGTTTTTATTTTAGTAATATATATTATTCAATTAATTTGCGATTTTATAAGACTAAAATGGGGTCATATTCTAGGAGTATATATTGAAACAGACATGAGAACAGATTTATTTTCTCATTTACAAAAATTATCATTTAGTTATTATGATCAGACAAAAACTGGTCATATAATGAGTAGAATAACAAATGATTTGTTTCAAATAACAGAAACTGCACATCACTGCCCTGAAGATATAATAATTAGTAGTATTACCATTATTGGTGGTTTTACTGCGATGTTTATTTTTAATTGGAAATTAGCATTTGTAACAATTATTCCCTTTCCCTTATTAGCGGTTTACGGCGTTGTTTTTGGTAAAAGATTGAAAAGTAGATTTGTAAAAGTTCGACAAACTTTAGCAGATGTAAATAGTACTGTTGAAAATTCGATCCAAGGAATTAGAGAGGTAAAATCTTTCAATAAAGAAGATTATCAAGAAAAACAATTTGAAAATAGTAATAATATATTAATGGACGCAAAGAAAAAACAATATGATGCTATGGCAAAGTTCCATTCAATGATGAATTTTTTTAGAAATTTATGTTATTTATTTCCAATAATTGGAGGTTCTTTATTTATATATAAAGGGCAATTACAAGCTTATGATTTAATAACATTTGTTTTATTTATTACAGTTATTCTACCTCCCATTGATAGATTAATTAATTTTATGGAACAATTACAGCAAGGAATAGTATGTTTTCAAAGGTTTGTTGAAGTTATGGATATAAATCCTGAAATTGAAGATTCACCAAATACAATTGATTTAAAGGTTACAGAAGGTATTATTCGTTATGAAAATGTTAATTTCTCTTATGACAATGGGATATCAATATTAAATAATATTAATTTAACAATTGAAGGTGGTTCTACAATAGCCTTGGTTGGAGAGTCTGGAGCAGGTAAAAGTACTTTAGCAAATTTAGTTCCACGATTTTATGAAGTTACTTCTGGAGCAATTTTTATTGATAATCAAGATATTAAAATGATAAGTCAATCATCATTGCATAAAAAAATTGGATTTGTACAACAAAATATTTTTCTATTTGATGCTTCAATTAGAGAAAATTTGAAGTATGGAAAAGTTGGAGCAACTGATCAAGAATTATGGGATGCTCTAAGCGCTGCTAATTTACATAAATTTGTAGCTTCTTTGCCTAATGGATTAGATACTCAAGTGGGAGAACATGGCGCTAGATTATCTGGAGGGCAAAAACAAAGACTTTCAATTGCAAGAGTATTTCTAAAAAATCCTCCTATTTTAATATTTGATGAAGCAACAAGTGCTCTAGATAGTGAAAGTGAACATTTGATTACAGAGGCTTTTGAAAGATTAGCTAAGGGCAGAACTTCAATTGTAATAGCTCATAGATTATCTACTATAAGAAATGCAGATACTATTATAGTAATAGATGATGGAAGAGTAATAGAGAAAGGAAATCATCAAACCTTAATTAAACAAAATGGTAAATATACTCAACTATACAATAGTCAGAAATTATAAATCGAGTAGGCTAGGTAGGCTCCTCATAGAGCCTACCTCTTATATTTCAATTGTAATTATAAAAAATGTTACAGTGTTTAAACTTTAGTAACATTCTTATGTTATTTAAGTATCTTTAAAAATTTTTACTCATTCTAAATTTCTCATAAAGTGTATCTACTCGTATTCTAGAATATTCTTTATTCAAAAGTTTATTTCTAAACTCTTTAGCTGGATTATTTAGTTCTTTAGTCATGTTGTAGACTTGTAAGGCTTAGCTATTTTTAATTATCAATTTCTGTTCCATTTTCTCTCGAAGAAACTTCTTTTATTGGGATTTATTGCACTTCTTGCATTAAATCTTAATTACTTCTTTTTTGTCTGTTTAAAAAAAAGAAATAAAACCATTCCTCAATTATGTAACAATCCACTAAAGCCTTTAAAGACCTGTTTCAAATCTTTTTTTCAATATTCTCTTCTATAAGTTTTTTATTTTGGTTTATGGTTACCCTTTATTGATATTAATAATTCCATAAATTGTTGTGTAATCTAATCTATCATTTATAATAAAAGCACTTTAAAACAATGCAAATTCTAGTATTTACACAAGTAAAAAATCCTGAAACTTTAGTCTTAGCTATTGTGTATTCTCTTTAATTATTTTGAATTAGTTAATAATACGAGATTATAAATGGTTTTTTGGAAATTTAAATTGCTATCATTATTTAACACTACATCTTAAAAAATTATTTTATTTAAAATTCATTATTATTGGCTATTTTTTAGTGCTATACTTAACAAGTATATTAAGGAGAAAAAGTAATGACTCATAATAATAATCATGTCGTTATTATTGGTGGCGGAGGAACAGCAATTGCCATCATGTATGATTTGTGCCTTAGAGGATTTAAGGTTACTTTAATTGAAAAAGGCGAATTAACAAGTGGAACAACAGGCAGACATCATGGGCAATTGCACTGTGGTGCTAGATATGCTATGGGAGATAAAAATATAGCAAAAGAATGCATGATTGAAAGTGCAATTCTTAGAAATATTGCTCCTAATGCTATTGAATACAACATGGGGATGTTTGTTGCATTAAATGATGATGATATGCAATATAAAGATTTATTTATCCAAAGTTGTTTAGATGCAGACATTCCAGCTAGGGAAATTCCAACATCTCTTGCTTTTGAATATGAAAAGGAACTAAATAAAAATATTAAAGCTTCTGTTTTGGTCCCTGATGGAACAATTGATCCCTGGAGACTTGCAATTAGTTTTGCAGCTGGTGCTCTAAAAACTAAAAATGCCGAAATTAAAACATATCATGAAGTAATTTCAATAAATAAAAAATTTAATAATATAGAATCAGTTACAGTTATCAATCATATAACACATAAAAAAGAAATTATTAAAGCAGATGCTTTTATCAATGCAGGAGGACCTTGGTCAGGAAAAATAGCAAAACTTGCAGATATAGATTTATCAGTTTCTCCCTCTCCTGGGACAATGTTAGCGGCAAAGAAAAGAATTTCTAATATGGTTGTTAGTAGGTTACATAAAGCCGGTGATGGCGATATTATTGTCCCTCAAAGACAATTAACAATCATTGGTTCAACTCAATGGATAAGTGATAACCCAGATATAAATAGAGTTCCTCAAGAAGATATAGATTTTCTTCAACAATCGGCTATCGATATTTTTCCTTCCTTTAAATACTTAGAATATCATACTGCTTGGGCTGCTGCGAGGCCCTTATTTGGAAAACATAACAATACTGAAGATGTTAGAAATCTCAGTAGAGATTTTGCTACAATAGATCATAAAATTAATGATAACATTGATAATATGATAAGTATTGTTGGAGGAAAAGCAACAACACTTAGAGCAATGGGAGAGGTGGTTTCTGACTTGCTTTGTAAGAAAATGGGACTTGATATACAATGTCAGACTTCAACTATTATTTTACCCAATTACAGAGAATATTACAGGAGAGGATATAATGGTCAAACAAATTAAAAGTTATTCAATATCGATTAGGCGAAATGAAGATAGTTATATGAATTTCATTATTGAAATGGATAATTCTCTAACTGTAATTGATGCTTTAGATGAAATTAGGAAAAAAATTGATTCCTCTATTACTTATAGACATTCTTGTCACCATGGATCTTGTGGTACTTGTGCTTGTATCATTAATAAAAAAGAGAGATTGGCATGTATGTGCTTTTTAAATGAATTTGAAGATAATAAAATAATCATTGAACCACTAACTTCTTTTAAAATAATATCAGACTTAGTTGTTGATATTTCTACTATGATTAACAAACTGGAAGGATCAACTTATTTAAGAGAAAGTGAGATTGGAAAAGATTCTATAAAACCAAATGGAATACTTAACTGGAATCGCTTTGAAAACTGTATAGAATGTGGCTCTTGTGTTAGTGCTTGCCCTGTAAAATCTGATTTTATTGGCCCAGCCAATTTAGCTTCAATCGATAGAGAAATTAGTAAACAAACTGATGAAAAAGTAATAAAAAACTTAAAAAATAAAGCTTTTAAAAATAATGGAGTTGATGCTTGTGATAAGCATTACTTGTGTAGCAAGGTATGTCCAACCAAAGTATATCCAGGTAAACACATAAATAATCTAAGGAAAATTAAATCAAAAAATTAATAGAAAAGGGGACGTATAAAAAGTTTAAATTATGCTTAAACTAGGTTTGTATTAATAGTTCTTAAGTTACAAATTCTTTTAAAATTTACACTCTCGTAACAGTTTTTATACTATATTTTTCTATAATTGTATATTTTTTTTAAAGTAGAGGGGAAAACATAATCTTTCTGTTACCGCAGTTTTTCTATTTTAGAGTAGTTTTCTATTAACTTCTTTTTTACAAAATTTAATTTGCTTGTTTAGTGAAATGTAAAGTATTTTTTCCCATTATTATGAATATAATATTGATTTTATTAACTTTATGGTTGAATAGGCACTCATTGTTTTGTAACTTACAAAATAGGAAACAAATTAAATAACGGAGTTTTTATGTTTAAACACAGGCAACTATATAGTTCTATTCAGGATAAAATCCTTTCAGGAGCTTGGTATGAAGGGATGTTAATTTCTTCAGAATCTCAATTATGTGATATTTATCAGGTATCACGAATAACAGTTCGTAGAGCTTTAAAAGAATTAGAAGATCAACATCTAGTTTACAAGATACAAGGTAAGGGTACCTTTGTCAGAGCTAGTATAAAAGATGTTCTAGATCAACCCTACTCAGTAAGTGCTTCAACAAATATTATTTACGAAGTACTTGAATCAAAAGTAGTAAAACCAAAAGAAAAAGTATCTCTTGCCTTAAAACTTACAAAAAATGAAAAAGAAGTTTATTATATTAAACGTTTACGTTTTAGAGATGATAAACCTGAGGCAATTATCAATACTTGGTATAGATTAGAAATAGGTGAGAAATTAGTTGAAAATGATATTAATCATATTAACAGTCTATCTTTATTATCTATTGTATCAGAAAGACAAATTGTAAGAGTTCAAACATTATTAATGCCAGTAAATCCTTCAATGGAAGAGGCGAGGATGTTAAACCTATCTATTACTTCCGCTCATTCAAGAATTCAGAGGACCGCTGAATTTAATAATAGTGAAGTTGCAGAATATGCTGAAGCCTTTATTAATAGTGATGATATTTCTTTCTCAATTTCCTCTTGGGGTAAAAGAGACTCTATTATAATAGACTAGTATTTTCCTTAATTTTACATAGTACAAAATTATTAATTCTTTTTGTATAAATTGAATACAGTTATTTTGACAAAAGTTCTATTTTTGTCTTGATTAACTGTATTTAATATTTTATTGTAAAAGATAGAAAAACAAGGGGAGTTATTGTGGAAAAAACAATTATTAGAATGCTTCATGAAGCAGTAGAAAGATATCCAGAAAGAGCTTATACAACAAAAAAAGTTGAAGATAAATGGGTTGCCTGTTCATATTCTGAATGTAATAAGATAACTGATAAAATAGCAGCTTCTCTAATTACTAGAAATTTTGCTACAGACGAAAAAGTATCTATTTTAGCTGAAGGAAGCACAGAATGGGTTAATACAGAAATGGGAATTATTAAATCCCGTGGTGTAAGTGTTCCTTTATCAATTAAATTAACAGCAGAAGAAATTGGCTTTAGAGTAAATCATAGTGAATCTACTATAATAGTTGTATCACATAATACTTTTCAAAAAGTTGAGAGTTCAATTCAATTCTTTGATCATAAAGTAAAAATTCTCTATCTAAATAAATTTGGTGATGAAATAGAAAAAATTGCTAAAAAGAATAATTGGGTTGAATGGGAAGATTATTTATTATACTCCTCTCTAATCAGTGAAGGAGAGAAGATCTTAGAAACAAACCCCAATATTGTTAGTGATAAAGAAAAAGAAATAAATGAAAATGATACTATTAATATCTGTTATACCAGTGGTACCACAGGTAATCCTAAAGGTATTATGTTAACTCACTTAAATTATTGGGCAAACTCTCATGATGCTGTTAAGATATTTGAATTACCAGATAATTGCTTTGAGACTTTAGTCGTACTGCCAGTTGATCACTCCTTTGCTCATACAGTAGGTATCTATACATCTTTTTTAAGAGGAATAACTCTTCACTTTGTAGATTCAGGTAATAATAATGCTTCAATAATTAGAAATTTCCCAAAAAATCTTAAAGAAGTTAATCCATCATTTATGATGAGTGTACCATCAATTAGTGGTAACTTTATGAAGAGAATTAATCAAGGAATTGCCAAAACTGGTGGTATTGGTGAAAAAATATTTATCAATGGATTAAAAGCTGGAATTGCTAGAAATGGTGATGGTTTTAATACAGGTTCAAGTTTTACTAAATTTAAAACTGCCGTTCCTTATTTTATTGCAGATAAAGTAGTATTTCCTAAACTTCGAGAAGTATTTGGAACATCTCTAAATTACTTTGTAGGTGGTGGAGCTCTATTAGAGGCAAAGCAACAACGTTTCTTTGCGGCAATTGGAATTCCTATTTATCAAGGTTATGGACTAACTGAGGCTGCTCCTGTAATTAGTAGTAATAGTCCACTAAGATGTAAATATGGAACTAGTGGAATGGTTGCTCCTTCAATTAAATGTAAAATTATGATTGATGATACTACAGAAGCTAAAGTAATGGAAAAAGGTGAAATTGTTATCCAAGGTGATAATGTAATGAAAGGCTATTATAAAAACCCTGAGGCTACTGCTGAAGTACTTCGTGATAACTGGTTATGGACAGGAGATTTAGGTTATTTTGATAATGATGGATTCCTAGTTGTAACAGGTAGAGAAAAAGCTCTCTTAATAAACAGAGATGGTGAAAAATATTCTCCTGAAGAAGTTGAAGAACTTATGTATAATAATATTGAATGTATAAATCAATTGTTGATTTATAATGATCATAAATTCTATACAACAAGTTTAGTAACTCTTCAAGATGATATAGTTGCAAAAATGATAGTTGAAAACAATCTAAAAACACCTGAAGAAGCTCATGATTTTATTATAAAACAACTAAGAAGTTATGAAGAGAAAGCAACTGGTGTTCCAAATGTTTGGTTACCTCATAAATTTGCTATTATTGAAAAACCTTTCAGTGAAGATGATGGATTAGTCAATTCTACAATGAAATTAGTTAGATATAAAACAATTGAATTCTACAAAGATAGAATAGACAAACTTTATATAGACAATGAAACAAATTCACAGTTAAATATTGATATAATAAAAAAGAAATATTTTTAAATAAATTAGAAAATAAACATGAATTTATAGAAACAACTTTTAAAACCAACAGGGATTTAAAAGTTGTTTTTCAATTTAAAAGCTTGATGAAAATATAAACAACTCTTATCTCATAAAGAAAATAAGATTTAGAATTTTATAAACATAGACAGAGCCTAAAAATATAATAAGTTGTAATGTTAAATAGTAAAGTACTGTATTTTTGTTATATAATATATATGTTATAAATATAATTTTAATTCATTTCATAACTTTGTATATTTTTTTGAAAAGAAATATGCTATAGTTAATTTATAAGAAAGTGTTAATTGGGAAATTAATAAATAGCGTGAACTTTTATTTTTAGTTATATTTTTTTGATTATAAATATGAATAATGCAATTAAAATAACTTTCTTAATTTTATAAATAGTAAAAATAGGCTATGACTTTAGGCGTTAATAAACGAAATAAAGTAATCATAGGTTTGTGCATATTGATTGGGTAGTCGATTAATTATTTGATACTAATCAAAGGAGAGAATGTATATGATTAAAAAAAACAAATTAAGTCTATTAGCTTTATCAATAGCTAGTATTCTTTTATTTACAGCTTGTAGTCAGGATGCTTATTCTGGATTTTTCAATTTTATGAGTGTAAATGTATATTCTGATACCTTGGGTTTAACTTTACCTGGTGAATCGGCTGATG
>JAENWY010000134.1 GCA_016649775.1 Spirochaetaceae bacterium | reverse complement strand
TTTTGACGAACTCTCTATACGGGTTTGGATAATCTTGTCCGGATAATAATTTTGGCTCCATTTCTTTTCTACCTCAATTATGCATAAAAATTTTCACTATGCATAATTATACAACGACTGGCACTAACCGACTACCCCCTTATCATTATTCCTGGTTTTGTTTAAGTTTCACTAAAAAAATTTGATATACCTTGAGAATCTAATCCGACAAAGGCTCCACTTCCCTGTGGAATATATAAGCAATAATCCAACTGGCTATAGTTGTATAAAACATCATTAGTAAATAGTTTCCAGCAATCGCGATTTTTCCATAGTGATGCCATTTTGTATTTTCCCTTTCTAAAGTTTTCATACTTTTTTCTAGATTAGAACGTCCTGCGCTACCAATAGAAAACTTCATTACCATAATAGGCAATCCAAGTACTAATAAGAAAATTAAATATATTAATCGGTAAAGAGAAAACTAGAGTGAGCAATAATAATTTATGTTTATCATTGCAAAACCATTTAATATACTTTCCCTTAAATATTTTTTCTATTGCAATATTTACCTTAAAATAAAATTTAAAATGTAATTTTTTTTATTAAAAATTTTATTTATTTAGAAAATAAATAAAATTTGGGTATTACTAAAATTATAATTAGAAATTTTAGATATAGTTAAAAATGTTTACCTATAAACTTAGAGTCTATTAATATACTCACTTTATTATATAATCGGTAAATTTTTATCAATTTCTAATTTTAAATAATGAGTTGACATGTTTGCTATAAGTTATAAAAATACAAATGACATGTTTATTAGGAGGTCCGTAATGGCCAACGTTTTAAAAGAATATCTCGCTGAAAATAGTGGCAAAGAATTAGATGCATCAATGGTTGCCTATGTTGCTTCTCTTGAGAAAGTAGCAGAAGTTTCACCTCTTGTTGCAGCTCGTATTGTTAACGAATTAGCAGATCAAAGATCTTATTTGAAGTTAATTGCAAGTGAAAATTTTTCAAGTGAATCAACACAATTGGCTATGGGAAATCTACTCACAGATAAATATAGTGAGGGTTTTCCTTATCACCGATTTTATGCAGGTTGTGATAATGTAGATGCTATTGAAGCTGAAGCTTGTAAACAAGCTTGTGATTTATTCAATGCTGATCACGCTTATGTTCAACCACACAGTGGTGCAGATGCAAATCTTTGTGCTTATTGGTCAATTCTAAATAAGGAAGTTCAAGTTCCTGCCTTAGAAAAAATTGGAATCACAAATCCATCTGATCTTAGTCGTGAAGATTGGGATAAAGTAAGAGCGGCTTGTGGTAATCAACGTTTATTAGGTATGGACTATTATAGTGGTGGCCACCTAACTCATGGTTATAGACAAAATGTATCAGCTCAAATGTTTGATGCTTATGGTTATACCGTTGATAAAAAAACAGGTCTTTTAGATTATGATGTTATTGAAAAAATGGCTATGGACATTAAACCATTAATTCTTTTAGCTGGTTATAGTGCTTATCCTAGAAAAGTTGATTTCAAGAGAATGGGTGAAATTGCTAAAAAATGTGGTGCAGTATTTATGGTTGATATGGCTCATTTTGCAGGTCTTGTTGCAGGAAAAGTTTTAGAAGATGAATTTAATCCAGTAATTTGGGCTGATGTAGTAACAACTACGACTCATAAAACATTAAGAGGCCCTCGTGGAGGTATGATTCTTTGTAAAGAAGAATTTGCAGAATATGTTGATAAAGGTTGTCCTTTAGTTATTGGTGGGCCACTCCCTCATGTAATGGCAGCTAAGGCTATTGCTTTAACGGAAGCTTCTAAAGATTCTTTTAAAAATTATGCTTCAAATATTGTTAAAAATTCAGATGCTATGGCTAAAGAATTTATTAGTAAAGGTGTCAGTGTTGCAACTGGTGGAACAGATAATCATTTAATGCTTTTAGATGTTGCTAAGACATTTGATTTAAATGGTAGACAAGCAGAACAAGTATTAAGAAATTCTGGAATTACATTAAATCGTAATGCACTTCCATTTGATGTTAATGGTCCTTGGTACACTAGTGGTTTAAGAATTGGAACTCCTGCTGTTACAACACTTAATATGGGTGTTGAACAGATGAAGGAAATCGCTGATATTATTACAAGTGTATTAGCAAATTCTAAACCTGCAATAATTACAAAAGGTAAGAATAGTGGAAGTCCTTCAAAATCACGTGCTGTATGTGATAAAAAAGTTCAAGCAAGTGCAAAAGACCGAGTAAAGGCTCTATTAGATGAATTTCTTCTATATCCAACATTAGATCTTGAGTTCTTACAAAAACATTTTCCTCTTGAAGCTAAATAGTATACTATTTTAATCAATACCTATGGTTAAAATTTACTTAAATTTAGAAATAAGCTATAGCATTTGCTATAGCTTTATTTCACCCTTTTTTATTAAACTATTTGTATTTCCATTTATTATAAGTCTTAATTATTTACAAAATTGAAGGTTAAATAAAATAACAATCAGTGTTTAAGATAACAAAGTGTTTCTATAACAAATATTTGTTTTCATTTTGTATTTATTAACATATTTGTATATTAAAAAAATAATCTTTTATTCTTTTTTTTCTTTCCTTAAGTTAAAAAGCACTGTAAAATATATATATGAGTACAATATTAATCCAAGGTGGTCTTTTAGTTGATACTGAATGGACCCGTCATGCAGATATTTTAATAGATGGACCTATAATCGTCCACGTAGCAAACAAGATTAGTGAAGAGAGTCTTCCTCCTGGAACTGAAATAATTTCAGCAGAAGGCTTATGCGTGCTTCCTGGTCTTATCGACTCACACACTCATTATCATCTTGAGAGTAGAGGAACAGTAACAGCTGATTCTTTTAAAGAAGGTAGTAAATTAGCTACTTTTGGTGGTGTTACAACTGTAATAGATTTTGCAGATGATGATAAAAAAGGTAATCTTAAAGCTTGTAGTAAAAAAAGAATAAAAGCAATGCATTCTGAAATGTCAGTTGATTTTACTCTTCATCAAGGAGTTTATTCTTATAGACCTGGAATAGAAAAAGAACTTAAAGAGTTAAAAGCTTCAGGCATTAGAACAATAAAAATCTTTACAACTTATAAAAATGTTGGTTATTTAATAGAAAATATAGATGAATTAACAGTAATTTTTCAAGAATGTAAAAAACTAGATATGATGGTTTGTGTTCATTGTGAAGATGATGCTTTAGTTAGTAAAATCAATGATGAATGGACAGGAACTTATACTCCATTAGATCACTCTAGTTTAAGACCTGCAGAGGTTGAAGCTAGAGGTATTGAAACAGTAGCGAAAATTGCACATTCTCAAGATATGAGATTATATGTAGTTCATCTATCTTCAAAAGCCGGATTAGAAGTAGTTAGAAAATATCGTAATTTAGGTACTGACATTATTGTAGAAACAACCCCTCACTATTTGTTCTTAGATAAGAGTAAGTTAGAAGGTGAAAATGGTCCTTTATATGTAATGACTCCTCCTTTAAGAACTAGAGAAGATAATCTTGCTCTTCAAGAAGCTCTTGTTAATGGTGAAATTCAAGTAGTTGCAACTGATCACTGTTCATTTACAAAAGAACAGAAGTTAGAAAGCAATGATTGTAGAACAATTCTTCCTGGCATTCCAGGTACAGAAGAGTTACTCCCTTTAATTCATACATTTTCTTATGAGCATGGTGTAATAGGTATTTCTCAGATTGTTAATTTATTATCTACAGGTCCTGCTAAGATTTTTGGTATTTATCCTCAAAAAGGTAGTCTAAGAGTTGGATCAGATGCAGATATAGTATTATTTGACCCTGAGGCTGCTTGGACGCTTTCTTCTGAAACTACTCATAGTGCATCAGGTTACACTCCTTATGAAGGAATCGATGTAACAGGTAAAGTTATAGCAACTTATTTAAGAGGAAGACTAATTATGAGTGATGAAGTTTATTTAGGTATTCCTGGTGATGGTTTATTTGTTCCACAGGACAAGAAACATCTTGATGAAGTATACTGGAAATAATAAACAACTATTACAGATTTTTTAACAAATATACATTAGCTATTATTTTTTATTACATAGAAAATAAAGGCTAATGTTTTTTGTTTATGGCAATGGAACATAAATTGCACTTTTGGGGCATAAATGATGAATTGAATGTTAATCCACAATAACATACAATGGTAGTACTAATAAGGAAAAGGAATAAAAATGAAAATAGAAGCAGTCTTGTTTGATATAGATGGTGTATTGGTAGATAGTGAAAAAATAATTGCAGATGTGTCTGTTGGTGTTTTCAAAGAGTTAGGCATTGATGTGGATACAAGTATGTATCCACCATTACTTGGAGCAGGAGATAGAACTTTTATAGATGGAATTGCATCCTACTATAATCATCCTCTTGATTTCGAAAAAACAAAAACATTAATTTATGAGAAATATGAAGAAGTTCTTGATGAAGTTGGTCCTATAGCTGGCGTTACAGAATTTTTAGATGATTTAAAAAGAGCAAATATTAAAATAGCCTTGGCCTCTAGTGCACCACTTTCTAAAATAAAGATGAATTTAAAGGCTATTGGGAAAGAAGAATCATTTTTTGATGCTATCGTATCTGGGGATGATATAAATGAGAACAAACCTTCTCCTGAAATCTATTTGCTTGCAGGTAGCAGAGTATCAACGCAAATGAAAAATTGCTTAGTAGTAGAAGATAGTACAAATGGTGTTACCTCTGGTTATTCATCTGGTGCCTTTGTATTAGGTATTACTTCCTCATTTGAAAAATCACAACTTTTAGAACTTGGAGCCTTTAATGCATTAGATAATTTTGTAAATATTAAGAAGTTTGATAATGCAGATGAATTTAATAAAATATTGAATAATATAAGTGATGGACGATCTCTTGTAAAATATGGTGCAGTAGAATGTTTTGAAACTTCTGATCCTTCTTTATATAGAGAATTTTTGATAGAACAGAGTAAAGAAGTTGCTTATAATACAAGCTTAAATGCTTATGCCGTATATTCAAATTATCAAGTTGGAGCTGCTATTGTTAGTGCTTCTTCTAATGAAATCTATGGCGGCTGTAATGTTGAAAACAGTAGTTATGGTGCTACAATATGTGCAGAGAGAAATGCTATATTAAAAATGATTTCAAAAGAAGGTGCTACAGGAATAAAGCTTGTAAGTGTTGTCTCTAAAGATAATCCACCTGCTCCTCCCTGTGCTTTATGTTTGCAAGTTTTAGCTGAGTTTTGCAAAGCAGATACTGAAATTCATCTATATAATATAGACTTTATTGAGAAAGGCAAGGGCGTTCATCAAGTATATAAATTTAGTGATTTATTACCACATCCCTTTGTATTAAAAAAATAATATAAAGATTATATTGTTCTAAAAGTTTAAAAAATTAACTTTTAAAATTCTCCCTTTTTTTGACTAAATGTTAAATTATTAGTTGAGAAATTATATTAACTAAATATTTAGTTGTATTTTTTCTATATTTAGTAATTCTCAAAATTATCAAAAGAAGGGTTTTTTATTTTTCTAATTGATAAAATAACAAGTTTTAACTAACATAGATATAGTATAAATTATTGAATTAAGATGTATTAGATTTCTTAATATTATTTAATTGTTTATATTTGTAAATATTTACTATTTTAATATTATTTTAAGTTCTTTATTACTATGAAGTTATATAACTAAGGACTTGGTTATTTTTATATTAATTAAAACTCCTGTTAATATTTTATGTTGCATTATGTTGAATGTAGCTTTAAAATTACTTTTGTGATTTTTTAGGGTGGTGACTGAATTAGAGAGAGATGAGTTACAAAAAAGCAGTGCAGTGTTTCTTGCAATGGTCTTTTTGATTTTATTAAATGTAAAAGTTTATCCAATTTATACTCTTAAATACAAGAAAATTATATTACTCACTTAAGAATTTGTTATGGGAAAAGTTCTTAACATTGAAGAAAATAGTTTAGGTTGTATTTATAATTATAGAGATAGAACTCTATATATTTTAGCAGTAATACTTGTTCTAATTGTTATAGGAATAGGGCGGAAAGCGGGTTTAAATAGCCTTCTAGCGTTAATTTTTACAGGTGTTGTCCTTTTGTTGCTATAATAAGTTCTATTGTTATTTTCTTGATAAGTTTTCTTTTAATAGTTGGGTATACTAGAAAAGCTATACTAGAAAAGCCTTAGTTGCAAGCATTGGAAAAATGTTGAATTTATCTGGAGTAGATATGACTAGGTGTGAGAGTTTATTATAGCTAGCTCAAGATTGAGGCTTTAAAATTAATTCTTTATTATTTGTTTCAATTTTGATTTCATCTCTAGGTGCTCTAATGGATATTGCAATGTCTATTTCAAGTAGAGGTGCTCTAATTGTGAAAACAAAGCCGGATATTAATAATAAAGAGTTGTTTATTGTTTTAATAAATGTT
The DNA here is from genome assembly GCA_016649775.1 of Spirochaetaceae bacterium. Classification (GTDB taxonomy): domain Bacteria; phylum Spirochaetota; class Spirochaetia; order Sphaerochaetales; family Sphaerochaetaceae; genus Pleomorphochaeta. Next base: position 87 of record JAENWY010000134.1, on the reverse strand, counting down.
GGTAAGGATATTATTGGTACAATGACCAATACGTTAATATTAGCGTTCTGTGGTGCGTCTTTACCATTGACTATGTTAATTTGGGGA
>JAENWY010000035.1 GCA_016649775.1 Spirochaetaceae bacterium | reverse complement strand
CTCTATTCTACCTGTAGTAATTGTTTATGCACTATTTGCTAGGTACATTGTATCTGGTATTTCCATGGGTGCAGTTAAAGAGTAATTAATTAAATATTTGAGGAATATATGAATAAAATAAAAAACCCAGTCTTAACTGGTTTTCATCCAGATCCAAGCATACTTTGTGTAGGAGATGATTTTTACATAGCTAATTCAACATTTGAATACTATCCAAGTGTTCAAATATCACATAGTAAAGACTTGGCTAACTGGGATACTATTGGAGCTGTTTTAGATAAAAAACAACTCAATATGATTGGAGATCCTTGTAGTGGTGGTGTTTGGGCACCATGTTTAACCTATAGTGAAGGACTATATTATATAGTTTATACAGATGTTAAAACTTGGAGGAAAAAACCTTTTAAAGATACACATAACTACATTAGTTATGCAAAAAACATTGAAGGTCCTTGGAGTGAAGGAATTTATATAAACTCTTCAGGTTTTGATGCTTCTCTTTTTCATGAGAAGGATGGAAAGAAGTATTTTGTAAACATGGAGTGGAATTGGAAAAAGTCTCTTGGAGGAAATCAATTTTCAGGAATTCTACTTACGGAATTAGATTCAATTACTCTTAAACCAAAAAGTAAAAGTGTTAATATTTTTAAAGGATCAAAAAGAGCACTTACTGAGGGCCCACACATCTTTAAGAGAAACAATTATTATTATTTAATAACTGCTGAAGGTGGAACAAGTTATGAACACGCCGTAACAATTGCAAGATCAAAGAATATTTATGGTCCCTATGAAATTCATCCTAATACACACCTCGCCACAAGCTATGGTAATACTGAAGCAGAACTCCACAAAACAGGCCATGGGTCACTTTGTGAAGGCCCTGATGGTAGATGGTTTTTAGCAACACTTTGTGGGAGACCTGTTGACTCTTCAGGAAATTGCCCTTTAGGTCGTGAAACAGCACTTGATGAAGTAATATGGAATAAAGATTGGCCTTACCTTAAAAATGGTACTTCAGAAATGAGTGGCTATTTCACAGGTTATGGAGAGAAAAAAGAAGAGGAAAAAGTATTTGATTATAATTTCTCAGAATCTAGTTGGCAAAAAGACTTTATGTCACTTAGAAAACAATGTAATTATAGAATAGATGGAGATTCTCTTGTAATTAGAGGTGGTGAAAGCCCTGTATCAAATCATAATCAAAGTTTTTTAGGCAGACGACAAACAGATTTTGAATTTAGAGCAACAGTTGATATGGAATTTGACTCAACTAATTTTCAAGAACTTTCTGGCTTGAACTATAGATATGATGAAACAAATTTCTATTACCTATGTATTTCAAATGAAGCATATGATAAAAATATTGAATTGCATATAATTGCAAATCAACAATCACATTATTCTTTACCCTTAGGGGAAAATGGCTTAACTCTTAAAAACTATACAGGATATATAAGATTAAGAATTGAATCCCATAGAGCAGAAGCTAAATTTTCTTATTCATTAGATGGAAAGAATTTTATTACAATTCCATATGTTATAGATGTTCATTTTTTAAGCGATGAAAGAGCTACCCCAATGGGATTTACTGGAGCTTTTGTAGGAATGCAAACCTGTGATTTGCAATATGGAACTAAAGAAGCTAAATTTAAGAATTTTATCTATGAAAAATTAGATTAAAAAAAGGAGAGCACTATGGCTACTATTTATGATGTTGCACAAGAATCAGGATTCTCTTCAGCAACAGTATCAAAAGTATTTAATCATTATGCAGGAGTTAATTCATTAACAAAAGAAAAAGTATTAATTGCTGCAAAGAAAATTGGTTATATTCCAAACATTAGTGCTCAGACATTAGTAACAAATAAATCATGGTTAATTGGCGTTATTTTCAAAGAAGATTTACACCAAGGTCTAGTACACCCACATTTTGGAGGTATATTAGAATCATTTAAAGCATCTATGGAGAAATCAGGATATGATATTATTTTTTTAAATAAAAATTTTTCAGATCTCGAATTAAGATATTTAGAACATTGTCGCTATAGAAATGTTGATGGAGTTTTACTAGCTTCAAGCCCGTTACCTGAAAAAGAAGCTGCTGCTATTGAAAAAGCTGGATTCAAATGTGTATCTGTTGAAAATGATTATAGAAATATTCCAACCGTAATTTCAGATAATTATGGGGGTACAAAGCAAATATTAAATTATCTCTATACCCTTGGTCATAAAAAAATTGCAATGGTCATTCCTCCGTTAAAAAGTTTAGCAGGAAGAGAGAGATTTGAGGGATATAAAATATTTCTAAAAAATCATAATCTTGTATTTGATGAAAATTTAGTAGTCGAATGTGATGAATATACGGATGAATCAGCTAAAATTGCAATAGAAAGGTTATTAAATAAATGCCTTGATAATTTTCCTACTGCAATCTTTGCGGGTTATGATAAGATTGCATTTATAATAGAAAGAACACTTTTGGCGCGTGGTTACTTTATTCCTAATGACATCAGTGTTGTAGGTTTTGATGACTTAGAAATGGCTAGATCTGTAACACCAACACTAACCACAGTATATCAAAAGAGAAAAGAGATTGGTGAAGAAGCTGCGAGAATAATGCTAAAAAGACTTGAAGGAAATGACAGTTTTGATACTAATACCATAACTAGAATTCCAACAGGACTTAGAATTAGAAACTCAACTTGTAGAGCAAGAAACAATTAAAAAAAGAGGTTTTATTATGAAATTTAAAAAAAATTTTGTTTGGGGTGTAGCAACAGCTTCATTTCAAATTGAAGGTGCATATAATGAAGATGGTCGAGGAGCTACTATTTGGGATGACTATTGTAGCATTCCTGGTAAAATATTTGAAAACCACAATGGCAAAATAGCCTGCGATCATTATCACAGATATAAAGAAGATGTTGCTTTAATGAAGCAAATGGGGATCAAAGCCTATAGATTTTCAATTGCCTGGTCTAGAATATTCCCTCAAGGTATTGGCAAAGCTAATGCAAAGGGTGTTGAATTTTATCATAATTTAATTGATGAATTAATAAATAATGACATTGAACCCTATGTTACTTTATTTCACTGGGACCTACCTTTGGCTTTAGCTGAAAAAGGAGGCTGGTTAAATGATGAAAGCGTTAATTGGTTTAAAAATTATGCACAATTTTTTGGTAAAGAATATGGTGATAAAGTTAATTACATTATGACTTTCAATGAACCTCAATGTATAATTGGACTGGGACTTCAACAAGGAATTCATGCACCAGGTTTAAAACTTAGTCCAACTGAGGTTTTAAAAGCAACTCATAATTTACTTAAAGCTCATGGAGCTGCAATTAAGGCTCTTAGAAAGGTAGCACCTAATACTGAATTAGGAATAGCTCCTACTTGTGGTGTTGCCCTTCCTGTATCAGAAGAGGATAAAGATGTAGAGATAGCTAGAAAAAGATACTTTGATATTCTCCCATTAGATCAAGCTTATGTATGGTCAGTATCACTATTTTTAGATCCTATTATTTTAGGTGATTATCCTAAAAAATATTATGAGTTATACAAAGATGTGCTACCTGAAATTACAAAAGAAGATTTAGAACTAATTAATCAACCAATCGATTTCTTAGGACAAAATATCTATAATGGCTATGAAGTTAGTGAAGATGAAAATGGTAATTACATATACCCTAAAAAGAAAATAGGAGTTGATCACACTGATCTTAGTTGGCCTATCACACCTTCAGCTCTTTATTGGGGACCAAAGTTTATTTATGAGCGATATAAAAAGCCTTTCTATATAACTGAAAATGGACTGGCTTGCCATGATGTTGTATCACTTGATGATAAAGTTCATGACCCAAATAGAATTGACTTCTTAAATAGATATTTACTTGAATATAGTAGAGCAAGCATCGAGGGAGCTGACATTAGAGGTTATTTTCAATGGTCTTTAATGGACAACTTTGAATGGTGTGAAGGATATTCTAAGAGATTTGGTATGGTCCATGTTAATTATGAAACTCAAAAACGTACTATTAAAGATAGTGGTTATTGGTATAAAGAAGTTATAGAAACAAATGGTGAAAACCTATAAATATAACTAGTTTGGAGACTTAAAGAGGTCCATTTAATATAATGGGCCACTTTTATTTTACCAAAATATTTAATTATTTACAATTTTCTATGATACTAATATCTAAATCAAAGCACCTTCTTTCAAAAGGTTTCATAGTTTCAACAAGTTTCTGATCTTGCATAATTTTTATACCATCAAAAGTGGCATTTGTTGGTTCAACAGCCCAAACATAATCACCCTTAATAGGAGATTTCCATTCCATTAAGTTTTTCATTTGGCTCTTATTCCATTGTAATTGATAAGCTAAATTCTTTTTAGGATTAACTATTGTAGCACTAGAAATATTATGTTCATCACAGCCTACTTCGTGCATATAAACCATTTCTTCAACTGTTGCACTGTCTGACGGAGTATCCATTACATCCCATCTATCAAGATTTTTCTTAGCAAAATCCGTAGCACTCCTTTGCGTTTTACTATCTAAAATCATATAACAATCTTCATTTAAAAAAGGATAGCCAGTATTACAATGATACAAAATACAAAAGGGTTCTTCATTAAAACTCTCATTAACTAATTCATCATGAATATGAATAGAAGAGGAACCATATTCAGTAGTAATTGTTCTTTTTAAAGAAAAATTCCTGCCAAATAATTCAGCTTCTCTCATTATTCCGCTAATCTTAATTAAAGTGTTATCACCATCTTCAATTGTTTGCACACTAAGATGTTCAGCGGGAGTTGTTCTAATTCTTCCATGCATTGCATAAGATCGACCATTCACAATCATAGAAGCGCCAATATTCTGTAACCCACAAGTAAAAAAAGCTCCACCCATAATACTATGTTGAGCCTCACCACCATTAGTATCATATTGATTTCTTCCCTGCAGACCTGGTTTTGATAAAAAACTGATATTTTCACCTTTAAATGATAATTCGGCAATATCTAAACATTTATCAGCCATGATTGTAAAAGATAGTAATCCATTTTTCACAATAATAGCTTTCATCTGATCAGCTCTTCCTTCTTGAAACCTAACCACACGAGCATTAAATAATTGTTGTGTACTTCCAACGTACTGTCTTTCCTCTATTTTCATTCCTCTTAACTCCTAAAAATAATCAATAAAATCTATTTAATCGATTAAATATATAGATATTATGTTATGTTCAGTTTGAATAAGCAAGAAAAACACAATATAAATTATAAAATTAATGTAAAAATAAGATAGTAAAAATATAAACTTATCTTATGTTAATTATAAAGTGATTATTTTTATAAGATGAAATATATAAAAAAGAAAAACTAAGAAGCTTAATTCCAATCCCCTGAAACTAAGCTTGATAGTTCTTTATTTGTTAATGCCTAAAGGATAGGACATATAACCTAATTAATTATGTAGCAACAATAGTGAATACTGAAGCTCTATAAGCATCTGTTTCATTACCCTTTACATCATAAAAAGTATAGTTAGCATATGAAACATTCGACTTTACTTGGTAACCCTTATCTGTAGCTTCAAACTCTACATTGTCTAGTACTGAAGCAACAAGAATGATTGTATAAGAAGGTTGAATGGCAAATATACTATTCAAACTAATAACAGTCAAAATAATAGCCACTGTAAAAAACTTCATCATCATCTACTACCTACTTAATCTAACATTAAAATATATTATAATGGATAAGTTTGTATAAGGCAAGAAATTTTTTTTAATTTTTTTTGGAATTTTTTTATGTAAACAATTTAAATATTAAAACAACCAATTAAACGTTTATTTATTGTTTAATTTGTTATACTTTTCATTTTATATAAGTATGTAATAAGTTACAATTTTCTATTTAACTTTATTTTTTGGCTCTTTAACCTATTTTTATAGATTGAGTCTAATATTCTTTCATGATAAATCCCTTTAACAATATAGTTTTACGGTGGCTCAATAGTCCATGACTATTTGAAAAGTAAACCACTTTATTAAATTAGGAAAAAATTATAAGAAAATATGAAGCTTTTTTCTTTAATTATTAGTTTGGTTTTCAGGGTTCTTACATAATTCAAATTTAGAATTCTTTATGATTTTTTTAAAAACTAGGGATAATAAAAAGATAAGGATAAATCAATGCCAAGATTCACCAAATTATCAAATCCATCTTTATAGTTTGGTACTACTTTATCTAAAGTTCTAGTAATTATCTTAGAGGTTATACTATCACTCTTTTAGTTGGTAGACTTTCTAAAGGTATCGGCAAATTCATACACAGGGATATTCCCAATATTTATGCAACTCAATTTACGTCGACTAGGAGCTTTGTTATATTGAGATAAACGCTTATCACAAAGAGAAAATCGCTGAGGTTCTTTTTTGCAAGGTTATATTTCAATGTGAAGTTCTCTGATATTTTTAAAATACTTAATCAATAATTAAAACATTTTTCAAAAAAAATTAATTTTTAATTAATGCAGGATAAAGGGAATGCCCAATTCCTTTCCCGAAGAATTGAGCATTCATAGTGTCTTGTCGTTAAGTATTTTAGATAATTAGTTTTCTTAAGATAACTATATAGCAGTCATTTATTTCGATGTTCAATTTTAATTAATTTAATAAGAATATGCATAATATATAGTGGAAGTTTGTATAGGTCAACACATATTTATTACACTTCTAACATGACACTAGAAAATTGATTAAATTATTAACGATTTTTATTGTATAAGTATAAATAAGTAACTGTTTTTTAAATTTTTTAATTGTATAAGTATGTTCAATGTTTAGTAAACTAAGGTTTTTTTGTCCTACATTACACAGTTATTAATGATAATGTGTTTTTTTGAAAAAATTATTATTAAAATCATGGCTCAATCACTTTTCTTGTGTGATTTTGAATTAGCTTCTATAAAATAAACAATTATTTATTTTTCAGAAATACTTAATATTTTTATATCTTAGCTAAACAAAAAATATAGTTAGCTTTATTATTGATAACTATTATTATCAATTGTATTTATTAAAGCTGAAGTAGAAGGCTCTTCATTAATATAAGGTAATTTTTTAATAGCATTTTTTTGCTTAATAGCATCAGTTCCTTTTACAACACTACACTCTTCTATTTTAGATTCTGCTTTTGGCATAATTTGTCTAAATTCAACATGTTCTGCATTAACAATAATTTTTGAATTTTTCTTACCTTCTTTGTCTTCCCACTTATTCTGTTTAAGAGATCCTCTTAATCTAACAATAGAACCTTTTGTTAAATATTGCATACATAAAGCTCCACTATTACCCCAAACTTGAATATCTATAAAATTTGCTTCACTTTTATAACTACCATCTTTTAATTTATAAGAATAATTATTTGCTATAGAAAAGTTACAAACTTTTGAATCGCTGGTAAAAGTTCTTAAATTAGGGTCTCTTGTCAATCTACCCTCCAATAGTACCGAATTTAAATCATCATATTTACTCATGGAGCCACCTTTAAGAGGAAGCTTTACAGTGCTTTGCTAGGCAAAACAATACCCTGTTTTTTTTATCCTCATTAATATAAGAAATTATTTGAGCTTTTTGCATTAATTTTTTACATTAGTTCATTGAGAAATCAACAGTTCTTTGGTAAAGTAGGCTCTAAGGAGTCATTATTATGTCCAAATTAACAGTACTATCTCTTGGTGGATCAATTATTGCACCAGATAAGGTAGATACAGCATTTCTTACTAAATTTAATAAAGCTTTAAGAGAATATCTTAATGAAGATAAAGAGAGAAAAGTAATTATAGTATGTGGCGGTGGAGCACCAGCTAGAATATATCAAACAGCCTTTAGAGAAATCAGTGATAGCAAAGCTAACAATATTCAAGACTGGATTGGAATTAAAGCAACACATCTTAACGGAGAGCTAGTTCATGCAATATTTCATGATTTAACTAGTGATAATTTAATTACAGATCCAACCGCAGAAATTAAATTTACTAATCAAATTTTAGTAGCGGCTGGATGGAAACCTGGATTTTCTACAGATACAGATGCTGTTTATCTTGCAAAAAGATTTGGTGGAAAGTTAATAATTAACCTATCAAATATTGCAAAAGTTTACACAGGAGATCCAAAATTAGATCCCTGTGCAACTCCAATTGATAATATTAATTGGGTAGATTTTAGAAAGATGGTTGGCGATGAATGGATTCCTGGAAAAAGTCTTCCATTTGATCCAATCGCAAGTCGAGTAGCTCAAGAAGAAAAAATGAGTGTTATTTGTGCGGATGGTAGAAATATTGAAAACACAATAGCAATTTTAAATCACAAAGAATTCTTTGGTTCAACAATTGGAGAATAGTTAATAAGCTTTAAATTAAATAAGGTGGTATTAACCACTTTATTTTTTTATGGTTTTAATTCAAAAGCAATAGCATATGCCCCATCAATATATTCAGCTTGATAAAAACTTCCTCTCTCTATAAATTCAAAAGACTTAATCAATTTCTGCATCGAAATATTCTTGGGATGAGTATCAATTCTCACACATTTATTTTCACTTTTAGCTAAAGCTAAACCTTCTACAATAATGAATCTACCAATCCCTTTATGCAAAGAAACTAATCTATGGATACAAATATATTCCCCTTCTAATCTCCAGAAAGTTTCATTTTCATATTCAATATCCTTCTTTTTTTGAAATACAGCCATTCCTAGAATGTCTTTTGGAAATTCTTCATCATAAGCAAAATAAAGACGAGATAATTCTATGTCATATTTTAACAAATCTTCTTGGGGATAACCAGTATCCCATTGAGGATTAGCTCTACTATTCATTATTGCACGGCCTTTATTAGCTATATCAATCGCAATTTTCAAATCATCTTTATTTGCAATTCTTAATTTAAACTTATTCATAACTCTAATATCTCTCATGTTTTAATTTTATAAAATATTCTAACGGTGTGCAAAAGTTTACAGGAAAAGGAATATCTTCTTTAAAATCCGGAACCCATTCTACATCATCTCCCATTTCTTGAACAAAACCATCTTCAATATCTAAAATATCTAGATAAGTTAATAGTGTATCATATTCATCTGTAGTAATTTTCTTGAACTCCTCTGGATATGTTGGAGAGGTAAATTGAACCATCAAGGATAAGAAACATTTATCTTTAAGATTTGATGAATAATATTCTAGAAATTCAGTGGTAGGTTTTAAAGGACCTGGAAATACCAAGTGCCTTACAAGAATTCCCTCTGGCGTATTATATTGTCCTTTATAGTTAAATTTAGGATGTTTTTTTACTAGAAATTCAAAGATAGGTTTAATAAAATCAATATATTTTTCTTGTCCACAAAACTGTTTAGCAGTTTGTCTATCTAAAGTTTTTAAATCTATTAAATATAAATCAATGTATTCATCAAGAGCACTTAAACCCTCAAGAGATTCATAACCACTAGTGTTCCACACAATGGGAATACTTAGACCAGCGGCTCTACTTTGAACTATTGCATCAATTATACTAGGGATGAAATGAGTTCCTGTTACAAAATTAATATTATTAGCACCTATTTTTTCTAGTTCAAGTAGTATCTTAGATAATTCATCTACAGATACAGCTACGCCCACTGATCCATCTCTTGTGCCAATCCCTCCACTTATTTGATAGTTCTGACAATATTGGCAATGAAGTGGACAACCTGAAAAGAAGACCATTCCTGACCCGTTTCTACCTGTTACTGGCGGTTCCTCCCCTTTATGTAGGCCACTCCAGGCAACACGAATTGTACTTGACTCTCTACAAATTCCAAGAGAGCCATTAACTCTATCAACTTTGCAATAATTAGGGCAAAGCTTACATTCTTTATATAATTCTATACTATTCATTTTAACCAACTTTATAATTATTAATTTTTCTATTAAACTACAGTATATTAAAAGAATAATTTTACTTTATTCTTATAATATACTGTCGATTTTACTTAAAAGTTGTATCTTTAACAAGAATAATAATAATGTTTGGAGAATTTAATGGGAATGTTTAAGAAAAAACTAATAGAAGAAAAACCAGAAGAGAGATTTATACTCTGTTTAGACGGTGGTGGTATGAGAGGAATTGTTCCAGCTGTTCTGTTAGGTAACTTAGTTAAGTTGGTAAGGGAATATGATGATACAAAACCTTTATATGCTCATTTTGATTTAATTGCAGGTACATCTACAGGAGCTTTATTAGCCCTAGGATTATCAACACCACCTCAATATTTAAATATAAAAAAAGAAGAAGGAACGGATGAGATTATAACATTCCCTTTAGTAGAACAAACTTTTATGGAAAAATTGAAAAAAATTGAAAAACTAAAACAAAAACAACCCATTGTAATTACAAGAGGTTGCGAGGCAAGTCACCTTTTAGATTTATATAAAAATAGTGGTGCGAAAATATTTCCACCGCAAACAAGACTATTTGGACAATTAATTCGAGATAAATATAGAGCCAAACCTCTTGAAGATTTCCTTAAGAGTTTTTATAGCGAAGCTAAGTTATCACAATGTATGGTGCCAACTATGGCAGTATCCTATGAAATACAAGAAGGTATACCTTATATTTTTAAATCATGGGATTCAAAAGATTTCTACACCAGAGAAGTTGCAAGAGCCACTTCTGCGGCTCCTACCTATTTTCCTCCTGTTATTTTACATGAAAGATCAACTGATAAAAAATTAACTCTTGTTGATGGAGCAATGGTAGCAAACAATCCTGTAGTTTTCGCCTATGGCGAAGCAAAAACATTATATCCTAACTGTAAGAAATTTCATATTATTTCACTTTCAACAGCAAGTTCAACATTTTCCCTAGGTGATGAAGAATTCTCTGGCGGTCTTATGGCTTGGATAGATCCATCAAAAGGGGCTCCTATACAAAAGATTTATGCGTCAAGCCAAATGCAGATAGCTGATTATATGGCAAAACATAATGAAGATATTGAATACACCAGAGTTGATTATCATGTAGCTGAAGAGAAATTTAAATTAGATGATACCTCATCTCATGCAATAGCTAAATTAGAAGAAATTGGTCAAATAGTATATGAAAAGAATGAAGAGAAAATAATAGACTATGTGGAAAAATTAATTAAGAAGAATGATTTTTCACATGTTCAACCTCCTGAAATAATTCAGAAAGAGGGAGAGAAAGAAATAAAACAGTATGAAGAAGAATCTTTTATTATCCCTGAAGTATCAATTGATTTCAAAGAAATAATAGAACATACTATAATTAAAGAGAATAATACTAAAAATATTAGTAACACCATAGGTTTCTTTAAGAAAATTATTAATTCACGTATCGAAAAAGAACCTATTAAGAATTCACATTTAATAAGTGAAAAATCTTCAGCACTGAAAAATATGGAGAACACTGAATTAGCACCTTTTGTTGATAAAATTGAGAGAGAATAAAATGCACCCAAAACAAGATGAACTAGAAAGAACATTAAATAAAATGTGTCTAGATTTAGATAATTATTTAGAAGATAAATATGGCGACTTATTTCCAAAACATCCTAATCGTTTAAAAAGAGGACAGGCCGCAAATGGAAACTATGATGGACTATTTTCTGTTAATACCAATTTTTCATTAGGCTATGGTTCAAATGAGGGGAGAGGTTATGTAGTTGATATAGATATAGTCACACTTTCTTGGGTTTCTAAAAATGTTGAAAAAAAAGTATCTGATGATGGTGTGGAATATATGCGCTCTCTTCTTCCTAAATATTTTCCTACAAGAAAAATTTATCTTAAAGTAGATAACAATTTATTTAAGCTTGTAGGAGATTTTTCGCTAGGTTCTAATTAAGTAAATTAACTATATCTTCAATTATTATTAGTGCGCAGACTTTAATTTTAGTATTGTTTTTTTTAATTATAAATACTATTTTTATAAACAATTAACTTGTATTTAATAAATAAGTTAAAAGAATTTATAAAAGGATAAAATATGATTTATACAGGAAAAAACACTGGATTTTTTATAGCCGACACTTCAAAGAATCCTATGGAAGGAAGTATTCCTTCCCAAGAACAAGTTCGCAAATGTGCTTCTAACATGATCCTATCAGCATCAGGCTGGAGAAAAGTTTTTGCTATTAGTGGAGACGAAGAAGACAAAAGCGAAAACTTGTCAATTGAAGATAAATATTTAGCAGGTTTTATTGCTCTTTCTTTGGCTAAACATCTTAATTGCTTTGATGGAATAAAAAAAATAAATCATGAGCCTATCACTGTTTTACTAGCAATGGATGCAAGACCTACCGGTCCTTCTATTGCAAATGTTATTACAAGAATATTCATTTCTTTAGATATTAAAGTCAAAAGTCTATTTATTGCAGCAGCACCAGAGATTATGGCTTATTCTACCTTAAAAAAAGATAGTATTTCTTCCTTTTTATATATAAGTGCATCTCATAACCCAATTGGACATAATGGTATCAAATTTGGTTATAATGGGGGTGTTTACACCTCTGCTAAAATTGCTCCAATGATAAATGATTTTGAAAAATTCTCATCCAATAAAAAATATTTACAAATAGTAAAAGATTTAGTTGATAATACTGATATTAAAAAATATGAACAAGTTTTAAACAACATAGATAATGAAAAAAAATTAAGTCTAGAACTATATAGAGCCTTTTGTTTAGAAATTGCTAGTAAAGG